>JANELJ010000382.1 GCA_024511395.1 Gammaproteobacteria bacterium
GATGGTAAGTCCCAAAAATTCCACCCGCCGGATACGGATATTTTAAGGCGATTTGAAGATTTGTTATAAAAACAATTTCAAAACAGCTGGTTACAAACAAATTGTTAAAGAACGTATGAGCAAAACAGGATTCTCAAGGGTGAGCTATCGCTCTAAACTTTAGTTTCGTAACTATTCTGCCCAAATTCAGCCCAAAGTCATTTTTTTCTGGTAAAATCAATCAGATTATTTGATGTGATTTGAATTGCTTTGCTTCTTTTTTATTATTTTGACAAATATCAATTCTAAACCCATCTAAAATAAGCTACCCTAACACGATTATAAATTTCTGGTCGCATTGGATAAGCCGATGCGTGAGTTAACTTTTGGAGAATGTACATGATTAAACCTCATGGATCTGATGAACTAAATCCACTTTTTGTTTACGACCCTGCTGAAAACGAAGCATTACAAAAAGAAGCTGAATCTTTACCTTCCGTACTGGTCAGTTCTGCTACTGCCGCCAATGCGGTTATGCTGGGCGGTGGTTATTTTAACCCTCTGACCGGCTATATGAATAAGGAGGATGCCCTTTCAGTTGCCCGTGACATGAAAACCACTTCCGGTTTATTCTGGCCCACTCCAGTTTTAAACCTGCTGCAGGATGCCCAGGGCGTTAAAGCCGGCGACTGTATTGCTCTGAAAGATCCCAATGTTGAAGGTAATCCTGTACTAGCCGTAATGGATGTTGAAGCCGTTGAAGAATTTACTGATGATGAAATCAAGGAAATTACTCAAAACGTTTATCGTCCAAGTCCTGATGAAGCGCATCCAGGTGTTGATGCCTTTGTTGCCCAGGGTAAGGTTGTTTTATCCGGTCCTATTAAGGTTCTGAACTTCTCCTACTTCCAGACTGAATTTCCAGATACTTTCCGTACTGCAGTTGAAATTCGTAATGAAATTGCTGAACGCGGTTGGAAAAAAGTGGTTGCTTTCCAGACTCGTAACCCAATGCACCTGGCACACGAAGAACTGTGTCACATGGCGATGGAACGTTTAGGCTGTGACGGCTTGGTTATCCATATGCTGTTAGGTAAGCTTAAGCCCGGCGACATCCCTGCTCCTGTTCGTGATGCAGCGATTCGTAAAATGGTGGAATTATACTTCCCTGAAAACAGTGCCATGGTAACTGGTTACGGTTTCGATATGCTGTATGCAGGACCTAAGGAAGGTGTATTACACGCAGTGTTCCGTCAGAACATGGGTGCTACTCACTTTATTATCGGTCGTGACCATGCCGGTGTTGGCGATCACTACGGTGCCTTTGATGCTCAGAAGATCTTTGATGAAGAAGTACCTGAAGGTGCATTAGAAATCGAAATCTTTAAAGCTGACCACACTGCTTACTCCAAGAAACTGAATAAGGTTGTTATGATGAGTGAAGCACCTGATCATACTAAAGATGATTTTGTACTGCTTTCCGGTACCAAGGTTCGTGAAATGTTAGGCAATGGTATAGCACCACCTAAGGAATTTTCACGTCCTGAAGTGGCCAAGATTCTGATGGATTATTACGAAAGCCTTAAAAAGTAACAGGCTTAATCTCCTGAATCAAAAAAGGCATTATCCTTAACTGGATAATGCCTTTTTTATTTCAGGCTTCTAATCAAGCTTGTCCTTTATTTTATATTACAGAGCTACATAGTCCACCCTGAATAAAATATATAGCATTGATTTATAAAGAAATATTTCTTGATTATGGGTGTTAAATTTGCAGGTTTTTGGTAAAATAAGCCTTATTACCTTGCAAATTTCCAGACCA
>JANELJ010000146.1 GCA_024511395.1 Gammaproteobacteria bacterium
CACTGTAACCATAACCTGGAGCACCATAACCACCATAACGATAATAGTCATCATCGTCATCAAATACGTCTTCCATTTCTTCCATCCAGTATCTTGGATCCCACTCATCGTATGGGTTACATCCAGGGATTTTACCGTATGGGCCCCAGCATTCGTAATCATCATCACTTCCCCACCAGGACGCGCTTGCATTGCTGGCAACACCCATGATGAAAGCTGTAAAAACTGATACTGCAATTAACTTTTTCATATCCATCTCCTTACTTTTCACTTTATTATTTTAAAACAAACTACTCTCTCTAAACAATATACTATGAATAACACTCTACAAACAACTATTATCAAAAACCATATATCAGAAAAAATATGAATCAGATGCTGGTTAAGCTGTCATTAAATAGTAAATCATAATATATCATATTTCTAATATAGATTTCAATTGCTTTTGTATAATATTGACGTTTTTTTGTGCATAGGGCTGTTTTGTTTCTCTGCCCCAAACCACGCCCGGCCAGTAGGGATCGGTTTTAAAGCGGCCTATAATATGAATATGCAGCTGCTCTACGATATTTCCGATAGTGGCAATATTTAACTTATCAACCAGATATTCCTGCTTAATATAAGTGGAAATTTGATTAATCAGACTCATTATCTGCTGCTGTAAGGACTCATCCAGCTCATATAATTCTGTTTTATCCGTTTTAGGCACCAGAATAAACCAAGGAACCAGGGCTTTATTTAATAACAGCAGTATAAAATTTTCCGATTCATCCAGAATAAAACAGTCATTTTTCAGTCGCTGATCCAGTTTGAATTCAGACACAAGCCTTCCTTAATAATATGTTTACCTTGAATATACAGACTTCAGTTTATGGTGAATACTTTCATGTATCGATAAAAACACCGGAATAATAATTAACACCATGACCGTGGCAAAAGCCAGACCAAAGGCAATGGAAACCGCCATAGGTATCAGGAACTGGGCCTGTAAGGAGGTTTCAAACAATAAGGGCAGCAGTCCGGCAATTGTGGTAAGAGAGGTCAGCAATACGGCTCGAAGGCGCTGCACCGATGCCTCTATTAAAGCCTCCTGTACAGCCATCCCTTTCTCCCGCATATGCTTATAAAAAGTCACCAGAATAATTGAGTCATTAACCACAATCCCCGACAGACCAAAAATACCAAAAATAGACAGCAGCGTCAGATCAATGCCCTGTATCCAGTGACCCCAGATAGCACCCACCAGACCAAAAGGAATAATCGCCATAACCACCAGCGGCCAGCCATAGGAAGCAAACACCCAGGCCAGTACGATATAAATCAGGGTCAGCCCCAGCAGGCCGCCCCATTTCATTTTGGTCATGGTTTCTTTTTGATCTGCTGCCCGGCCTTCAAAAGAATAATTAATCCAGTATTTCTGTTTCAGTTCCGGCAGAACCTGCTGCTCCAGTTGATCAAGAATATTATTCACATTATTCACACTGGAATTAACTTCCGCAGACACTTCCAGTGCCAGTTCACCTTCGGCATGACGCAGGACTTCAAAACCATGGCGTACTGTCCATTGAGCTACGCTGGTTAAAGGCACAAACTCCCCTGAAGGAATACGGATATTAATACGTTCCAGGGTATTGATCTGATCCCGCTCCTGTTTGGGCAGCAGTACTCTGACTTCCACCTCATTAGCCCCATCCTGGAAAATCTGCACCAGTTTACCGTCAAATGCCGTACGCAACTGCTGGCCGATATCGGCGACTGTCAGTCCCAGCACCTGACCCGTGGGTTTAAGGGTATAAATTAACTGCTCCTTGCCATAGGGCATATCATCATCAATACCATAAACCCCCTCAATATTTTGCAGTGCTGATGACAGTTCTGTAGCGGCCTGTTTTAACTGCATGGTATTGTTGCCGCTCAGACGAATGGCCAGATCACTGCCCTGCGGCCCGGTTTTACGGGACACAATGGTCAGGTTATCCATACCAGGCGGCTGATCCAGCATGCTTTTCCACAGGGCAACAATGTCCGGGTTTCGTACTGAACGTTTGTCTGGTTCTGTCAGCTGTACAAAAATAGCCCCCAGCTGGTCCCCTTTTTTCCTGGAACTGCCGCCGCTAAAGGAACTGCCGCTAATAGTCACGGCCATTTCTATCAGCCCACCACCAAGCTCCTTATTGGTTTCATTCAGCTTTTCTTCCATGTGTTTAAGATAGCGTTCAGTAGTTTCACGGGAGGTTCCGGCCACAAAACTGACATTAGCATACACAATAGTCGATTCAGGAGAAGGGAAAAAAGTAAAATTAATTCGTCCGCTGGCCAGCAATCCAAAGGCTGAAATCAAACTGGCAAAGGCCAGAGCGATAATGACAGCATGATGGGACAGAGACCAGGTAATAAGGGAGCGGAAACGATTCTGACGAAACTTGTCAAAGGCATCATCCAGTCTGTTTCTAATGGTCAGATGTGCCGGACGGTGAGACCTGTCATCCCGTTTAAAATGGCTGAAGGCATGACGTAAATGACCGGGCAATACAAAAAAGCTTTCCACCAGAGAAGCCATAATCACACAGATAACAATCAGCGGAATATCAAACAGGATATTACCCATAATGCCGCCGACCATCATCAGCGGTAAAAAGGCGGCAATCGTAGTCATGGAAGAAGCTATAACCGGCACAAACATCCGCCGGGCACCGCCTTCTGCAGCCAGCAGCGGTTCCTCTCCACCCTGATAGTGGGACAGGGCATCCTCTCCCACCACAATGGCATCATCCACAATGATACCCAGGGCCATAATCAGACCGAACAGACTGATCATATTAATAGTACCGCCGACAGCGTATAAAATGGCCAGAGTTGCCATAAAGGACACCGGAATACCAATGGCCACCCGGACATTTAAAAAGATATACAGGATCAGTATGACCAGCACCAGACCACTACCGCCGTTTTTAAGCAGCAGCCAGGTTCGATCGCGGATCATTTTCCAGCTTTCATCAAAAACTTCAATACGGATATTAGGTGGCAGACTGGCCTGTTTCTCTGCCACCCAGTCCTGCAGGATCTGAGCAGCTTTCAGGGTATTGCCTTCCTCTGTTCTTTGCAGGACCATTTCCACTACCGGCTCACCGTCTTTAAAACGCAGTACTCCATCTTTTTCTGCCTGACGCCGGATACTGGCAATATCACCCAGACGGACAAAGTTGGTACTGGTGCTGATCACCGGGATCTCGGCAAAATCCAGCTCATTGTGGGCCTGTTCCAGAGAGCGTAATTCCTTGGCACTGTGTTCACTGCCTAGGGTACCGGCGGGCATATCCTTACTGAAAGTATTAATTCGCTGACTGATTTCATCCAGAGTCAGATCCAGGTACTGTAACTGTTCCAGGGGAATTTCAATACTGATCTCTTCATCGGGAAGGCCGTTGATTTCAACCTTATCTATGCCCCGTTTAATCAGTTCCCGTTCAAACTGGTTGGCCAGCATGCGTAATTCATGCATATCCAGTTCTGGCCCGCCATTATGACCGCCTGAGAGAACAAGTTTAGCAACTCCCTCATAACGGGTCAGGTTTTCAACCTGGGGTTTTTCTGCATCCAGAGGCAGATTACGAAATTCATCGACTTTCTGTTTGACCTTATCCAGTACCAGGATCATATCGGTGTTTTCAAAAAACTCCAGCTGGATGGAGGAGACATCCTGCGCTGAGGTTGAGGTCATGTGTTTGACGTTTTCAACGGTTTTCAGCGACTGCTCCAGGGGAATAGTGATCCCCTGTTCAATATCTTCTGCGCTGGCACCGCTCCATATTACCCGGACACGGATACGATCCAGTTCAAAGGTGGGGAAAAACTGTACATTCAGACGTGACAGGGCAAAAATACCGCTGAGCAGCATAATAAACATTAACAGGTTGGCAGCAACCTTATGATGGGCAAAAACCGACAATATTTTCATTGAGCCGCCTGATCCTGCCCAGCTTCAACCACCTGTACTTTTAAACCGCTGACGGCGTTGGGCAAGTGGGTACTGAGGATCATATCACCGCTGTTTAATTCTTTACTGCGCACCAGTAATTGCGGTAAAGCCTCATTATCATCATGTTCCAGCTGAGCTTCACCAATGGTGGTGACTTTAACTTTCTTCAGGCTACTATCAACTATTTTGTACAGACGATCCATACCGTACATAGCCTGGTAAGGCACTTTCATTAAACCTTCCTGGGCACTGCGCTGCAGGCGCACCACCACAATAGAGCCTATACGAAAACTGGCATCAGGAGTTTCTATGGTAAAAATGGCATCCACACCACTGGCCTGGGCTTCACCGGACAGGCGTACCAGTCGAATATCCACATGGCGTCCACCATTGGATGCGGTTCCCTTCAGGATTTCCCCACGTTTCAGAGCCGCCTGAACATCACCCAGAATATTAATGGGCAGCTTGGCACGGATATCCAGCTGCTGCATAGAATAAAAACTGAGCAGTTTCTCATTAGCATTCACCCGGTCACCTTGGGAAACATTTACTTTCGCCACAATACCAGAAAACGGCGCATGGATCTGACTGCGTTGCATGGCCAGACGGCTTTTCTGCAGGTCAGCTTCGGCCTGCAGCAGGCGCGCCTGTAGCTGTTCCATACGTGCCTCATGTTCACTAACCTTGAATTTCATACTATTATAGGCTAGCCGCTGTCTTTCAACCTGCTGCATAGCCTGCTCTGTTTCGGATACCGATCCCAGTTTCTGACGTTTTATTTTTTCTGCCCGCTGCAGAGCTTTCTCACTGAGCTTAAGTAATTTAAGCTCATTTTTAAGGGAAAGCTGGTTGATCTCATGGCGTATTTTTTCACTGCGAATCGAGGCCTGAAGCTCATTCACTTTAGCCTGTGCCTGCATAACCAGAGGCTCAAAATCCTGAGGATCCAGACTGAGCATTAACTGCCCCTGCTCAATAAACTCTCCTTCCTTTACTAGCAGCCGTATAACTTCACTGGCTGCCGGAGCTGCCGCATTAAACAGTTCCGTGGTTTCTGTTTTACCATAAAGGGTAATCACCGGAGCCAGTTTCTGCTTAATAACCCGGCTCTGTTCTACCCGCCAGACATGCTCTTTTATTTCAATGTCCGGTGATTTGTCACGGGTTGCCACCATCAGTTTAAAAAAACCAAGACCAAGAATAATGATAATAATGGGGGTAAGTATGGTTGTTATTTTAGATTTAACACTCAAAATCAATATTTCCTAAGAACTCAAGACAGTCCTGTTCAGTTAATAAGTCAGATTCATTAATTATTTTTATATCTGGTTTTATGTGCAGCAGGGACTGCACAAACATACCGGAATCCATAGCCACTTCCAGCCCATTAACAAAAACCGGTGTGCTGTTATAACCACAGCTAGGCGAACGTGATTTTACTATAAAATACTTTAAATTCGGATATTGCTTTAAAAAAGTACCAGCATAAGATTGTAGCACCTCCGTCACATCCCATGTGTGATTTTCGATACCAAGAACCCGAATTGATTCATCTTTTTGCCTGACCAGTTCAATTTTATCCCTGGGCACACCCAGACCAATAGCCGTTTCAGGACAGAACGGAATAATTTCAACCTGTTTTTTTAACTGCTGCATAAACATATTACTGATTAAGCTATGTTGTTTGTTACGACCATCATAACGAACAACTTCTCCCAGCAGGCAGGCACTGATGGCAACTTGTTTTTTTCCGGCTTTGTTATTTTTTACATTCATATTTAATAGAAAAGCTGTTTAGTTATAGAACAATCATAGGTATGATCTTTAGGAATTGAAATGAAGC
>JANELJ010000383.1 GCA_024511395.1 Gammaproteobacteria bacterium
TCTGGGGTATATTATACCTCAATTGCGGGCTATTAAATGTCCGGATTCGGTATTGCGCTTAATTGATAATATGCCCTGGCGAAAGAATACACCCATTACTGCCGGAAGAATACGAATGGGATTGATAAGGTATTTTTCGCAGGTTAGGGTCAGGGACTGGTGGGATGGTAAGTCCCAAAAATTCCACCCGCCGGATATGGATATTTTAAGGCGATTTGAAGATTTGTTATAAAAACAATTTCAAAACAGCTGGTTATAAACAAATTGTTAAAGAACGTATGAGCGAAACAGGACTCTCAAGGGTGAGCTGTCGCTCTAAACTTTAGTCCCCTTAAATAATAGCTCTAAAATAAAAATGGCATAACAATAATGCGAGTATTACTTATAGATGATCATACCCTGTTCCGTGCAGGCTTACAGGGACTGCTGGAACGAATGGGTATTGAAGTCATTGCCAATGCCGGCAGTGGTCAGGAAGGTCTTAAAATCGTCAGTGAAAAAAAACCCGATGTGGTACTGCTGGATATGCGCATGCCGGATATGGACGGGATAGCTGTATTAAAAAGTCTGCGCGAAAATGGTGAAACCATGCCCATTGCCATTCTGACCACAGTGGATGATGAACGGGAATTAATTGAAGCTCTGCAATGCGGTGCCCAAGGCTTTTTACTTAAGGGAATGCAGCCAGATGAACTGGTCGCAGCCCTGCAGGATATTCATGAAGGCAAAACCGTGGTCGCACCGGATCTCACCCCTATTCTGGCCAAGGTGGTACAGGGTCATGTGCCCCCGGCACCGGAACCCAGTCCTTTTTCTGAGCTGACCCCAAGGGAAACCGAAATCCTGTTTTTACTGGCCGAAGGACAGAGTAACAAAGTGATTGCCCGAAATCTTGATATTTCCGATGGCACGGTCAAGCTGCATGTAAAGGCCATTTTACGCAAACTGAACATCCATTCCCGGGTTGAAGCAGCTGTTATGGCTGTGCAGCATGGCCTGTTAAAAAAATCAGACTCCTGACACTAATTTTGAAAAGGTAAGCCTTATGACTGCTATGACATTTAATCAACTGTTAAAAAATGCTCAGAAAGAAGTAAAGGAAATGTTTCCCTGGGATGTCGAAGAAATACTGGAAAACAACGAGGAACTGATGATCCTGGATGTTCGTGAGCCTTATGAATACCGTAATATGCGCATTAAGGATGCCCTCAATATTCCACGGGGCGTACTGGAAACAGCCTGTGAATGGGGCTATGACGAAACCTGTCCGGAACTGGTTCGGGCCAGGGATAAAAAAATTCTGGTGGTCTGTCGTTCCGGAAACCGCAGCTTGCTTGCCGCCCAGGTCATGCAGCTAATGGGTTACCAGGATGTCTATTCTCTTAAAACCGGCTTAAAGGGTTGGAATGAGTATGATCTGCCGCTATACAATGATGACGGTGAAGTGGATCTGGAAACCGCTGAAGCCTATCATATTCCCCGGCTCAGTGATGTTCAGCTGGGTCCCTAGTATTTCAGAAAACTGCCCGAACAGCCATTAAATTCCTCCTTTATTTAGCCCCTGATCCATTAACTGGACAGGGGCTAAATAGTCCACCCTGAATAAAATATATAGCATTGATTTATAAGGGAATATTGCTTGATTATGGGTGTTAAATTTGCAGGTTTTTGGTAAAATAACCTGAGATCTGGATAAGAACCCAGTCATTTACCTAAATACAGAGAGTTTTCATATCACTCTCATCTATTCTGATTGTCGGCTTGTCTTTTTTATGACAATAGGCAATCAGAGA
>JANELJ010000147.1 GCA_024511395.1 Gammaproteobacteria bacterium
CTTTAAACCTGGCTTGATGTCAGGCTTAAAACGGTATTATTCAGGTTGAACTATTTAATATGAAAAACTGTACATTTATAATCACTGAGTATTCATTAGCTGTACTTCTTGATGAAGTTTCGGCAGCAGGGATGCTGCCGAAAAGCCTCCATGGATGGATTCACGGCGTCTTCAGCGAGGAGTACAGCTGATGGATACGGAATTTGAGTTTAAATGAGAACTTTTAAAAGTATACTTTCACCCTGTGTTTTTAAGTGTGTGTTGTAAGTTGCTCTTGAATTTAAGAAGGTCATGCCTTATTAGAATAGAATGTTTATTTGTAGTTGTTAACCACTAAAAAAATTAAAACTTATTCTTGCTTTTAATTTAGAGTCATTCTAAAATGTCTTGCTAAATAAGTAGGGGATTTATTGTTTTAGTAATATACTTATAAACTTAAACAACAAACACTATTAATAATATTTCATTAGGAGAAATGAATAATGAGCGTACTTGTTGGCAAACATGCTCCCGATTTTACTGCAAATACTGTTATGGGCGACGGTGAAATTAAAGAAGATTTTAATTTCGGTGATTACATTAAAGACAGCTATGCTGTTTTATTTTTCTACCCACTAGATTTTACTTTCGTATGTCCTTCTGAACTGATTGCATTTGATCACCGTATTGAAGATTTCACTTCTCGTGGTGTTAAAGTCATCGGTTGTTCCATTGATTCTCACTTTACTCACCTGGCCTGGAGAAATACGCCTATCAATGAGGGTGGTATTGGTCCGGTTAAATATCCTCTAGTTGCTGATCTTAAGCACACTATCTGTCAGGATTATGACGTAGAAGAAGCCGGTGGTGTTGCTTTCCGTGGTTCTTTCCTGATTGACAAGAACGGTGTTGTTCGTCACCAAGTTGTTAATGACCTGCCTTTAGGTCGTAACATTGACGAAATGCTGCGTATGATCGATGCACTGCAGTTTACTGAAGAGCATGGTGAAGTCTGCCCAGCAGGCTGGCACAAAGGTGAAAAAGGTATGAAAGCGACTCCAGACGGTGTTGCTGAATATCTGGCTGAAGAAGCTGACAAACTGTAATTCAGTTACAATTTGTCCCCTCTAACTGAGGGGACAAATTGTTCCTTTTTTTCTATTTTATTTATCCATCCCCGCCAAATTTCTTATTCCTAATTAAATCTTCCAGAATATTCTATTTTTCTCATAAATTATTACCACTTTTTCTACTCCTGAGCCTATTTTTTGCTGAAACGCCCGTTTTTACAGGGTATAATGCACGATTAATTTAAGTTAAAGAAATGTCTTTCAGATATTCGTTTTGGTCATTTTAATAATGGTCATTTACGATTGATAACATTTACAAGAAATAAAACCAAGAAAATTTGTATCAGGTTATACGGGAGTAAATAGTGGAATTATCAGGTTCCGAAATTATTGCGCAGTTCCTCAAAGATGAGGCTGTTGAGTACCTGTTCGGTTATCCGGGTGGTGCGGTACTGCATATTTATGATGCGCTGTTTAAAGCAGATGAAGTCAAACATATTCTGGTTCGTCACGAACAGGCAGCAGTGCATGCGGCTGACGGCTATGCCCGTTCCTCCGGTAAAACCGGTGTGGCTCTTGTTACCTCCGGCCCCGGTATGACCAATGCTGTAACTGGGATTGCGACCGCTTATCTTGATTCCATTCCCTTGGTGGTTATTTCTGGTCAGGTACCTACTGCTGTTATCGGCAGTGATGCTTTTCAGGAAGTAGATTCTGTGGGTATTTCCCGTCCCTGTGTAAAACATAATTTCCTGGTAAAAGATGTTAAGGACCTGGCTGAGACGCTGAAAAAAGCCTTTTATGTTGCCTCGACCGGTCGTCCTGGCCCTGTACTGATTGATGTTCCTAAAGATATAACCGATCCGAATATCAAAATTCCATACAGCTACATGCCGACCATCAGTATGCGTTCCTATAATCCGGTTATTAAGGGACATCAGTACCAGATTAAAAAGGCCATGGAACTGATCAAACGTGCTAAGCGCCCGGTTTTTTATACTGGCGGCGGTGTAGTGCTGTCCAATGCTTCTCAGTCTTTAAGAACTCTGGTGCAGCGACTGGGCTTTCCAATAACCAGTACCTTAATGGGGCTTGGCGCTTATCCTGCAACTGATGAACAGTGGCTGGGAATGCTGGGTATGCACGGTACTTATGAAGCTAATATGGCCATGCACGAAACCGATGTGCTGATTGCGGTAGGGGCACGTTTTGATGATCGTATTACCGGTCATCTGGAGCATTTTTGTCCTAACGCCAAAATTATTCATATTGATATTGACCCGTCCTCTATTTCCAAAAATGTTAAAGTGGATGTGCCTATTGTGGGTGATGTGGACGATGTTCTGACATCCATGTTGAAACTGTTAAAAGATAACCAGGAAAATACTAATCTGGAAGCTATTAAGGACTGGTGGAAGAAAATCAGGCAATGGCGTAAAAAGAACTGCCTGAAATATAACAAAAAGACCAAGGTTATCAAGCCTCAATACGTCATAGAAAAACTGTATGAAGTAACAAAAGGTGATGCTTATATTACTTCTGATGTAGGTCAGCACCAGATGTTTGCTGCTCAGTATTACAAGTTTGACAAGCCCAGACAGTGGATCAATTCCGGTGGTCTGGGCACTATGGGCTTTGGCCTTCCGGCGGCCATGGGTGTGCAACTGGCTCATCTTGATCAGACTGTGGCCTGTGTCACCGGTGAGGGCAGCATTCAGATGAATATTCAGGAGCTAGCTACCTGTATGCAGTATCAGCTGCCTATAAAAATCATCAATCTAAATAACCGTTACCTAGGTATGGTCAGACAGTGGCAAGAGTTTTTCTATGAAGGACGTTATGCCATGTCCTATATGGATTCCATTCCTGATTTTGTTAAATTAACAGAAAGTTATGGCCATGTCGGTATGCAGGTTGATAAAACCAGTGATGTAGAAGATGCTTTAAAAGAAGCCTTCGCCATGAAAGACAAGCTGGTCTTTATTGATTTCATCACCAACCGTGAAGAAAATGTTTATCCCATGATTGCGGCCGGTAAAGGGCAGCATGAAATGGAACTGGCCCCGGACAGTGAACTGGTTTAACAGATAAGGTTAAAGATAAAAAATGCGACATATAATATCTATTTTACTTGAAAACGAAGCTGGAGCTCTGTCACGGGTAGCCGGTCTTTTTTCTGCACGGGCCTATAATATTGAGTCTCTGACAGTAGCACCGACAGAAGAGCCAACCTTATCACGTATGACTCTGGTCACCCGCGGTTCTGATGAAATCATTGAACAGATCACCAAGCAGTTAAACAAACTGATTGATGTGGTAAAACTCAATGATCTCAATGTTCACGGGCACTCTCATATTGAGCGTGAAATGATGCTGATTAAGGTTAAGGCTACGGGCAGTAAACGTGACGAGATAATACGCTTAACCACAATTTTTCGTGGCAATATCGTCGATGTTACACCTAATTCATACACCATTGAATTAACCGGCACTAGTGATAAACTGGATGCTTTTGTCGGTTCTTTTGAATGTGACAGTATTCTGGAAACAGTGCGTTCTGGTGTTATGGGCATTGCCAGAGGCAATTCTGCACTGCATGTGTAGAAAGAAAATGCTTTAGAATCCGTCTGGTTTTTATCCGTATATAATTTATTGAAAACGGCTGAAAACTATTAACTAAATATTAATAACTATTTTAAAAATTAACTATAAGGTTTTGATAATGAATATATATTATGATAAGGATTGCAATCTTTCTATCATTAAGGGCATGAAAGTCACCATCGTTGGTTATGGTTCTCAGGGCCATGCTCATGCAAACAATCTGAAAGATTCTGGTGTGGATGTCACCATTGCTCTGCGTGAAGGTTCATCTTCTGCAGCGAAAGCTGAAGCAGCCGGTCTGGCGGTAAAAAATACTCCTGATGCAGTTAAAGACGCTGACCTGGTTATGATCTTGACTCCAGACGAGTTTCAGTCTCAATTATATAAAAACGAAATCAAACCTAATATCAAGCAGGGTGCTACTCTGGCTTTTGCACATGGTTTTAGTATTCATTACAACCAGATTGTTCCCCGTGCTGATCTGGACGTGATTATGATTGCTCCTAAGGCTCCTGGACATACTGTTCGTTCCGAGTTTGTTAAGGGCGGCGGTATTCCAGATCTGATTGCGATATTCCAGGACGCTTCCGGTAAGGCCAAAGATGTGGCTCTGTCCTATGCTTCTGGTGTTGGCGGCGGTCGTACCGGTATTATTGAAACGACCTTTAAAGATGAGACTGAAACTGATTTATTTGGTGAGCAGGCAGTATTATGCGGCGGTGCAGTAGAGCTGGTTAAAGCCGGTTTTGAAACTCTAATCGAAGCTGGTTATGCCCCTGAAATGGCCTACTTTGAATGTCTGCATGAATTAAAACTGATTGTTGATCTGATGTATGAAGGCGGTATTGCCAATATGAACTACTCCATTTCCAATAATGCGGAATATGGTGAGTATGTCACAGGTCCTAAAGTCATTAATGATGAAAGCCGTAAAGCCATGCAGGAAGCCCTGAAGAATATTCAGAATGGTGAATATGCAAAGCGCTTTATCCTTGAAGGTCAGACCAACTATCCTGAAATGACTGCCTGGCGTCGTAACAATGCGGCCCATCCTATTGAGCAGACGGGGGCTAAACTGCGCGCCATGATGCCATGGATCACTGAAAATGCCCTAGTTGATAAAGACAAAAACTAAGTCTTTTTTCAATATTGGGTAAAATAGCCTGTCCGGTATAAAGCCGGTCAGGCTATTTTTTTGCCTGCTGATTTGTTAATCTTGTGTTTTAAAAATAGCGTATAGATATTTAAAATTATGGAAGACTCGCAAAATAACGATCCATCTACTAATAACCATAAGAACAATGACAAGGTTGCTAAACTGGTCAGTGTAGAAGAAGAGCCTGCTGTAGAGTCCGTATCACGGGCAAAAAAACGTCGTGGTATTTATTTGCTGCCCAATCTTTTTACCACTGGTGCACTGTTCGGCGGTTTTTATGCCGTTATTGCCGCTATGAATGATCGGTTTGAGGCGGCCGCCCTGGCTATATTTATTTCCATGATTCTGGATGGGCTGGATGGAAGGGTAGCGCGTATGACCAATACCCAGAGTGATTTTGGTGCGGAATACGACAGTCTTTCAGATATGATTTCCTTTGGTATTGCCCCGGCCCTGATTATGTACACCTGGTCACTATCTGCTCTTGGTAAAATTGGCTGGATTGCGGCCTTTATTTATGTAGTCAGTGCTGCTTTACGTCTGGCACGTTTTAATACCCAGATCGGTCATGCCGATAAACGTTATTTTCAGGGGTTGGCCAGTCCAGCAGCGGCCGGTTTTATTGTTGGTTTTGTCTGGGTCTGCGCCGAAAATCAGATAGCCGGAGAAAGTTTGAAATATCTGGTTATGATTATGACTATAGGTGCCGGCCTGCTTATGGTCAGTAATATTAAATACCGAAGCTTTAAAGATCTGGATTTGAAAAACAAAGTCCCCTTTGTCACCATTTTAATTATGGTACTGGTCTTTGTTTTTATTGTTTACCAGCCGCCCTTGATCCTGTTCAGTATTTTTGCCCTGTATACCTTCTCCGGCCTTGTAGGCTATACTATACGTAAATTAAAAAAAGCTCGGTAAAGATATCCATACTCTAGGGCGGGAGCATACTTTTAATGATTCTCATTTAGACGCAAATACCGTA
>JANELJ010000148.1 GCA_024511395.1 Gammaproteobacteria bacterium
GCATAACCATTCCCTAATAAAAAATCAGGAAGGTTAGCAGTTATTGAATATCAATGTGTGGGAAAGGATTCTGAACCATCGTGAACACTGATTCTGGAAAAACAGTAAAAGTGTTCACGATAAATCAGAATCAGTGTTCATGATCGGCCAGAATATGCAGTACCCATTGACAATAATATTGCCATACAGTCCGTTCGTCTGCTAGGGAACTTTCACCCTGATCCGGCTGACCGAATAATTACGGCTCTAGCAAGACATTTATCTGCAAACCTGATAAGCAGTGATAAAAAGATTAGAGCTTATAAATACGTTAAAACTATCTGGTAAATTTATGCTTTCCCACGCTCCCAAGAAACTGCGCTGTTAAAAAAAGAATAAACGGATGGACACTATTTAATTTCAAGCACTTCCACGGAAAATATTACTTCATGACCGGCTAAAGGATGATTAAAGTCAACCAAGACTTTATCATCGGTAATTTCCAGTACAACACCCGGAAGCTGATCACCGGCCGGAGTGGAAAATTCTATTAACTGACCTTCTTCCAGCTCCATATCCGGATCAAAATCCGCCTTATTCATCCAGTGCTGATTATCCTCGCTGGGGAAACCAAAGGTCTCTCTAGGCTCCAGACTAACCTGTTGTTTATCGTCAGGACTTAAACCGATTAATACTTCTTCAAAAGCCAGGATCATAGTACCGTCCCCCAACGTAAAGGTCATGGGCTCACCGTCCTGGCTACCATCCACAGGGGTGCCGTCGGCCAGAGTCAGGCTGAAATGGAGGGTTACTGTTGAGTCGGGGTTTACCTGGGGAGAAGGTGTGTTGTTCATAGTTCTGAGTCCTAGTAATTCAGCGCTGAACGCTATTATCCCTAAACGCATCAATCACCATCATAACCGCCCCAATACTAATAGCAGTATCAGCAATATTAAACGCCGGCCAGTGGATGGTTTTCGTGTCGCTCTGATAGTAAAAATCTAGAAAATCCACTACATAGCCTAAGGTCAGGCGATCCCACAGGTTGCCGAGGGCACCACCGAGGATCAGGGATAGGGCAATAGCCAGCCAGCGTTCGTGGGGCTGCAGTTTTTTCAGCCAGAAAAAAATAATGGTACTGACCACTATAGCCACCAGAGCGAAAAACCAGCGCTGCCAGCCTGATTCATTAGCCAGAAAACTAAAAGCAGCGCCATTGTTGTGGGCCAGGTTCAGATTAAACCAGCCGGGGATCACCGGCTGGTTTTCATATAACTGGAAATAAGTACTGACGACGGCTTTACTGCCCAGGTCTAGGGCAAGCACCAGAGCCGTCAGCCAGAGCCACTTCAGCCCGGTTCCCTGGGTATTTCCCAGATCATGCATAATGTCTGACTTCACCCTCTCCGGCCACATTTTCTACACAGCGACCGCACAGTTCAGGATGCTCAGCATTTGTACCCACATCTTCACGGTGATGCCAACAGCGGACACATTTAGGGTGTTCCGAGGCTTTTACCAGCAGTGCCAGGCCGCTGACATCTTCTGCATCTATAGCATCAGACGGCTTATCGGCCAGTTTATGCAGTCGGGCATAGGAAGTGATCAGGACAAAATGCAGTTCATCTTGCAGTTTTTCTAGGGTTGCCAGCAGTTCATCATCACAATACAGATCCACTTTGGCATCCAGAGAAGAACCAATGGTTTTATCCACCCGCAGTTTTTCCATTTCCTTACTGCAGGCTACCCGTACGGCCATTACTTTTTGCCAGAAGGCATCGTCCATTTCATCCTGAATTTCAGGCAGGAAGGCATACCAGCTTTCAAAAAATACCGATTCATCCCGTTCACCGGGGATAAAGCCCCAGAGCTCTTCTGCGGTAAAGCTGAGGATGGGCGCAATCCAGCGGGTCATGGCTTCTGTGATATGGTACAGCGCCGTCTGTGCGGAACGCCGGGCAATACTGTCTGGCTGGGAGGTGTACTGACGGTCTTTAATCACATCCAAGTAAAAAGCCCCCAGATCCATGGCGCAGAAGTTATGCACTTTCTGGTACACCTGGTGGAAATCATACTGCTCATAAGCACCAATAATTTCCTGCTGCAAAAATTCAGCCTTGACCACAATCCAGCGATCCAGTGGCAGCATTTGCTCAACATTCAGGCAGCTTTGCGCCGGATCAAAGCCGTCCATATTAGCCAGCATAAAACGGGCGGTATTACGGATACGGCGATAAGCATCAGCGGTACGTTTTAAAATCTCGTCCGAAACACTGACTTCCCCGGTATAGTCGGTGGAAGATACCCATAAGCGCAGAATATCCGCACCCAGGGTTTTCATGATTTTCTGCGGTACTACCACATTGCCTTTGGATTTGGACATTTTCTTGCCCTGTGCATCCACTACAAAGCCATGGGTCAGCACTTCCTTATAAGGCGCTACATCATTGACCGCTACGGAACTGAGTAAGGACGACTGGAACCAGCCGCGATGCTGATCCGAACCTTCCAGATACAGATCTGCCGGGAACTGCAGTTCTTCCCGCTGTTTAATCACACAGGCATGGGTAACACCGGAGTCAAACCAGACATCCAGAGTATCGCTTACTTTGGTGTAGTTCTGTGCATCATCACCCAGTAATTCTGCGGGTTCCAGTTCAAACCAAGCATCAATGCCTTCCCGTTCGACTTTTTGCGCCACTTTTTCAATTAGTGCTTGGGTGTCCGGATGCAGTTTCTGAGTTTCATTATGCACAAACAGGGCAATGGGTACGCCCCAAGTACGCTGCCGGGAAATACACCAGTCGGGCCGGTTTTCCAGCATACCCTCTATACGTGCCTGTCCCCACTCGGGCAGCCAGGTAGTGTGTTTGACCGCATCCAGAGCCAGCTTGCGCAGACCGTTTTGATCCATGCTGATAAACCACTGCGGAGTGGCCCGGAAAATAATGGGGGTCTTATGACGCCAGCAGTGAGGATAGCTGTGAAACAGATCTTCCTGATGCAGTAACGCACCTTTTTCTTTAAGCACGTCCAGTACCAGAGGGTTTGCCTTGAATACATGCTGGCCTTCAAATAACGGCGTACCGCTGACAAAACAGCCATTAGGCCCCACCGGATTATCCACTTCCAGGTTATACTTCATACCTACGACATAGTCTTCCTGACCATGCCCCGGAGCGGTATGCACCGCTCCGGTACCGGAATCAGCCGTTACATGATCACCCAGAATCACAGGCACCTGGCATTCATAGAAAGGATGCTGCAATAACTGCTTTTCCAGCTGATAACCCTTACAGCGCCCTACCACTTCTGACTGTTCTACCCCGTATCGCTGCAGTGCGGATTGATACAGATCTTCGGCCAGAATAAGCAGTTCTGAACCGGTATCCACCAGTACATAATCAAAATCCGGATGCAGGGCGACAGCCTGATTGGCTGGTAAAGTCCAGGGGGTAGTGGTCCAGATCACGGCATTAAGCGGTTTATCTGAATCATCACTGGCATTAAAGACAGCCAGAACCGCTAGTTTGTCCACAACCGTAAAGCGCACATCAATGGCCGGAGAGGTTTTATCTTCATATTCCACTTCGGCTTCGGCCAGGGCAGACCCGCAGTCCGTACACCAGTGTACCGGCTTGGAGCCTTTATGCAGATGGCCCTTGTCAATAATTTTACCCAGTGTGCGGATAATATTGGCTTCAAAGTCATAGTTCATGGTGAGATAAGGATTATCCCAGTCGCCCATAACACCCAGACGTTTAAAATCGGCTTTCTGTCCGGCTACCTGTTTGGCAGCATATTCGCGACAACCGTTACGGAAAGTTTTTTCATCCACCTTGACACCGGCCTTGCCCAGTTTTTTCTCAACATTCAGTTCAATCGGCAGACCATGGCAGTCCCAGCCGGGGATATAGGGCGCATCATAACCGCCCAGGGTCTGGGATTTGATAATAATATCTTTAAGGATCTTGTTTACCGCATGGCCGATATGAATATCGCCATTGGCATAAGGAGGGCCGTCATGCAGAATAAATTTAGGCCGGCCAGCGGCTTTAACACGCAGTTTCTGGTAAATACCGATGTCTTCCCATTGCTTAAGCATATTGGGCTCACGCTGAGCCAGGTTAGCCTTCATGGCAAATTTGGTTTTGGGTAAATTCAAAGTATCTTTATAGATATTTTGCTTGCTCACAATTGTCTCGCTTTTATTTCGGGATTATTCAGAAGCAAAATAATTTTTTGCTTCAACCATATCATTTAAAATCTGCTGTTTAAGCATTTCAAATGAATCAAATTTCATTTCTTCGCGGATTTTATGCAGAAAATCCACATGCACCAACTTGCCGTATAAATCCCCTTCAAAATCAAACAGGTGGACTTCGAGCAGGCCTTTTTTGCCATCTACAGTAGGCCGATAACCGATATTGGCAATGCTGTTAATGCCCTGCCTGCCGACTTTACCTTTGTGGCCATCACCTTCAATCAGAGTTTTACAAAGCCCCAGATCCTGTCCCCAGAGCCGTACCGCAAACACTCCGGACACCGCCGGTGTTGCCCGGTGTAAAGGCACATTGGCCGTTGGAAAACCTATAGTCCGGCCACGTTTATCACCATGCTGTATATGACCTGACATCCAGTAAGGCCGTTTTAATAAAGCCCGGGTCAGTTCCAGCTCACCGGCTTCAAGGGCCTGGCGAACCCGGGTACTGCTGACCCGCTCACCAAACATGCTAAAGGTCGGAGTGTTTTCCACCTCAAAACCAGATTGTCTGCCGCTGTTAACCAGGGTATCAAAATTACCACTGCGGTCTTTGCCAAACTGAAAATCATCGCCTACCAGAAGATATTTAATCCCCAGTTGTGCCACCAGGATCTGCTCAACAAAATCATCCGCCGTGATTTGAGCAAAAGCGTGGTTAAAATGAATCACCAGCAGCCTGTCAATACCACAGTCAGCAATCAGCTCAGCCTTATCCCGAAAGCGGGTCAGGCGAGCAGGTGATTGTTCCGGGGCAAAGAATTCCTGCGGCTGCGGCTCAAAGGTAATGACCAGAGAAGGTAAATTAAAAACCCGGGCTTTTTCCTGCAACTGTGTCAGTATATGCTGATGCCCGCTATGCACGCCGTCAAAATTACCGATAGTCGCTACACAGCCGCGTTTGAAGCTGGTTAAATTATGTAAACCGCAAATTATCTCCATTTACCGTCCTGATTATCGCTTCAGCCTGATCAAACCTGATATTTTACAACAAGGAGAATATTTAACCTAGAGAAAATACCAGTATTCTGTTTTCAGCTCTGTGGCATTTCAGGGCATGAGAACATGCTTCTCTTTTTTAAAAAAAATTAACATCAAATTGAACATTTGTTGTTTTATGTATATTCTCTTAATATCGGTAAGGAGAAAAGAATAATGAGATTATCAATTAAAATTACCCCGGAACAACATAAACGCCTGAAAGCAGCGGCTGCTCTTAAGGGTGAAAGTATTAAAGATTATGTGTTAAAAAGGACTTTACCTGATCTGACGGAGCAAGCATCATTACAGGAACTGGAACAGTTTCTGGCGCCAAGAATTACAGCAGGGAAAAAAGGCAGATTATCATCAAAAACAGTTGATGATATTTTTGATGATATATTAAAAGAATATGAATTAAAGGAAGACGAAAAGTAAAATGGAATTAAGCTATAAGCTTTCTCTTGATGCAGAACAGGAGCTACAGGAAATTGCCCGTTACACCCTTAACAATTGGGGAAAAAACCTTTTTTACCGATATCGGAACGGACTTAAAAAGCGCTTTAATGA
>JANELJ010000149.1 GCA_024511395.1 Gammaproteobacteria bacterium
TAATTACCGAACAGCGGTGGCTAAAGCCCGCTTTCTGAATGGCCAGTCGCTATGCTTTGTCTGGTGTGAGTTTGAGGACTCTAAAGGGAAAAAAAGACCGGGACAGGTTGTTCATTCAGTCCTGAGCGTTAATAGCAATATGTGGAAACATACCATCCATCACCATGGTATTGAACCCAGTACTGAAAATGATGGTGTCGGTCATTATTCCTTTGATGTCAGTGGTACCTATACCTATCAATGGAAAGCTGCCCATCCCTGAACTTATTTTTACCATTGTCATACTAATACTGTACTGCATGCGGAAATGGGTATGTATGGTGCACTGATTATTGATCCACCCGAAGGTCCCGGTACTTTATTCTCCGGTGGACCCACTTATGATATTGAAGCCATCTGGGCATGTGATGAAATTGATTCATCCTGGCATACTCTTAGCTGGGATGCCGGTACCTGTGGCGGTGATGTCGGCCTGAACGATCTGAACCCGGACTATTTTATTATTACCGGTGTGGATGGCGCACGTTCTGCACTGATGGATCCGGCTGTCGCTGTTAATATGAATGTGGGTCAAAAGCTGCTGGTACGCTATATCTGTGCCGGTTATTTACCTCAGAGGATTAATTTTGGTGGTTTAACTACAACCGTTCATATATCCGACGGCCGTCCTTTTCCAAAGCCAGTACAGATCAATGAAATTGAGGCCTGTTCAACTGAACGTTATGACTGTATTTTTGAACCCACTCAAAGCGGGGTTTATGAAATTACAGTGGACTTCCTTGACTGAGTAAACGGTGATGTAATAGGTACTGCAAGAACACGCATTACAGTCAACTAAAGCTTAAATGAGCACCCAAAAAAGCCGGAGTTTAATCCGGCTTTTTTATGCTTACAACTTTATTAAACAAAGATAGTCAGGATGAATACTCTTCCATTTCATTAAAGTTCAGGTATCGGTACACTTCATCCTCAGAACCTTTTAAAATTTCTACCGCCTTCAGATACTCTTCCGGTGTGGGCAGTTTACCGGTAGTAGAGACTACTGCTGACAGTTCTGCTGAGGCCAGATAAACTTTAGCATCTTTACCTAAACGGTTAGGGAAGTTACGGGTTGAAGTAGAAACGACATTAGCCTCATCCGCAACCCGGGCCTGGTTGCCCATACATAAAGAACAGCCCGGTAGTTCGGTTCTGGCACCGGCACGGCCGTAGATGCTGAACACACCTTCCTTGATCAGTTCTTTTTCATCCATTTTCGTGGGTGGTGCTATCCATAAACGAGTCGGAATATTACTGCCACCGTTATCCAGATAAGACTCCAGCACTTTTGCCGTGGCACGATAGTGGCCGATATTGGTCATACAGGAACCGATAAAGACTTCCTGTATATCCTGACCAGCCACTTCTGAAAGCAGCTTAACATCATCAGGATCATTCGGACAGGCCAGGATAGGCTCTTTAATCGTATTCAGATCAATTTCAATAATATCCACATATTCGGCGTCCGCATCAGGTTCCAGCAACTCGGGATTATCCAGCCAGGCTTTCATTTCATCAATACGGCGCTGTATGGTTTTAGCATTCTGGTAGCCTTCCTTAATAATCCAGCTTAACAGAGCCACATTGGATTTCAGATATTCAATCACCGGCTCTTTATTCAGACGCACGGTACAGCCATTAGCGGAACGTTCTGCTGAGGCATCAGCCAGTTCAAAGGCCTGTTCCACTTTTAGATCCGGCAAACCTTCAATTTCCAGAATACGGCCATTAAAGACATTGATCTTGCCTGACTTATCTACGGTCAGTTTTCCTTCCTGAATAGCCTGCCAGGGAATGGCATTAACCAGATCACGCAAGGTAATACCGGGCTGCATTTCACCTTTAAAGCGTACCAGTACTGATTCGGACATATCTAGAGGCATTACACCCATGGCTGCTGCAAAAGCCACCAGACCGGAACCGGCAGGAAAAGAAATACCCAGAGGGAAACGGGTGTGTGAGTCACCGCCAGTGCCCACCTGATCGGGCAGCAACATACGGTTTAACCAAGAATGGATAATACCATCACCGGGACGCAGAGACACGCCGCCACGCTCTGTAATAAAGTCCGGCAGCGTACTTTGCAGTTTAATATCCACCGGCTTGGGATAAGCGGCGGTATGACAAAAACTCTGCATAACCAGATCCGCACCAAAGCCCATACAGGCCAGTTCTTTCAGTTCGTCACGGGTCATGACGCCGGTAGTATCCTGAGAGCCTACCGTGGAAATACGCGGCTCACAATAGGTGCCTGGACGTACCCCTTCTACACCGCAGGCCTTGCCGACAATTTTCTGTGCCAGGGTAAAACCCTTGCCGGTATCTTCTGCCGATTCCGGACGGGTAAAGATATCCGTAGGTTCCATTCCCAGTGACTGACGGGTTTTATCGGTCAGTCCCCGGCCAATTATCAGAGGAATACGGCCGCCGGCCTGAACTTCATCCGCCATGGTATTGGGATTAAGTTCAAAGGTGCTAATGACATTACCGTCTTCATCATATATTTTGCCTTCATAAGGCTTAATGGTAATAACATCACCGGTATTGAGTTTAGAAACATCACACTCAATGGGCAGTGCCCCGGAATCTTCTGCCGTATTAAAGAAAATAGGCGCAATTTTACCCCCGAGGATCACCCCGCCCTGACGCTTATTAGGAATATAGGGTATATCATCTCCCATATACCATAACACGGAATTAATGGCCGATTTACGGGAAGAACCGGTACCAACAACATCACCCACATAAGCGATAGGATGACCTTTTTCCTTAAACTTTTCGATAGTCTCCAGAGCATCGGGCATTTTGCTGACCAGCATGGCTTTGGCGTGTAGAGGAATATCAGGACGGGACCAAGCTTCAGTCGCTGGTGATAAATCATCGGTATTGGTTTCACCGGGTACTTTTAATACGGTAACCGTTATGCTTTCCGCCAGTTTTGGACGGCGGGTAAACCAGTCACCGGCCGCCCAGGAATCCACGACTTTTTTAGCAAATGGATTGGTTTTGGCTTTTTCCATAACCGTATGCCAAGCATCGGCTATTAACAGAGTATGGGACAGTGCATCGGCAGCAATTTCTGCTACATCTTCCTTATCCAGCAGGTCTACCAGCGGCTGAATATTATAACCTCCGCCCATAGTACCGAGAATTTCAATCGCTTTAGCGGCATCTATCAACGGGCAGCTTTGCTCACCTTTAGCGACTTTAGTTAAAAATTCAGCCTTAACTTTTGCAGCATCATCCACTCCGGAAGGCACCCGGTTAATAAACAGGTCCAGTAAAAAGGCTTCTTCACCGGCAGGCGGCTGGTTTAATAATTCAATGAGTTGAGAGATTTGCTTCTCATCCAGCGGCAATGGCGGTAAGCCCTGTTCAGCGCGCTGGGCAACATGTTGTCTGTATTCTGCTAACATTGGAACCCTTTATCATTTCAAAAAATTGCGCCTA
Organism: Gammaproteobacteria bacterium; assembly: GCA_024511395.1. Taxonomy (GTDB): domain Bacteria; phylum Pseudomonadota; class Gammaproteobacteria; order GRL18; family GRL18; genus JANELJ01. Next base: position 3,490 of record JANELJ010000149.1, read on the forward strand.
TTATACACGAAAATGCTTATTTCGTGATCGGCTTACCGGGAGTGCGGGTTTACTGAGTGTATTCCTGTGAGTTTATTAGATCCTGCTATGCACAATGTCGTTGACTAAGGGTATAATAGCGGGTTTTATTTACCGCAAATATTTTTATGGGGTCCTTAGTATGGATTTAAATAGTTTAAGCGCCGTTTCACCAATTGACGGACGTTATGGCCGTGCCACCGCAGTTCTTCGTCCAATTTTCAGTGAGTTCGGCCTGATCCGTTATCGGGTACGGGTAGAAATTCGCTGGCTGCAGATGCTGGCCGTTAATCCGGATATTAAGGAAGTCCCGGCTTTATCTGATACCGCTAATGCCCTGCTTAACAGCATTAACAATAACTTTTCCCTTGAAGATGCCCAGGCGGTTAAAGATATTGAGCGCACTACCAACCACGATGTTAAAGCGGTGGAATACTTTTTAAAGGACAAAATAAAGGATAATGAAGAACTCATGGCTATTAATGAGTTTATTCATTTTGCCTGTACTTCTGAGGATATTAACAATCTGTCCCATGCCCTGATGCTCAGTGAAGCACGCAGTGATGTAGTATTACCTAAATTAAAAGAAATCATTGACGCTATCCGCACCCTGGCCCATGAATTTGCCGAAGTACCCATGCTGTCGCGCACACATGGTCAGCCTGCTTCTCCAACCACTATGGGTAAGGAAATGGCCAATACCGCCTATCGTCTGCAACGCCAGTATAAACAGTTAGAAGCGGTTGCCATAATGGGTAAAATCAATGGTGCCGTAGGTAACTACAATGCTCATATTTCCGCCTACCCGGAACTGAACTGGCCGGACATCGCTCAGAACTTTGTAGAAAGCCTAGGCATTGAGTTTAATCCCTATACCATACAGATTGAACCACACGACTACATTGCCGAAATGTTTGATGTTCTATGCCGTTTTAATACCATCCTGATTGATTTTGACCGGAATATCTGGAGCTATATTTCTCTGGGTTATTTCAAACAGAAAACCATTGCTGGAGAAGTCGGCTCATCCACTATGCCGCACAAAGTTAACCCCATTGATTTTGAAAACTCCGAGGGTAATCTGGGTATTGCCAATGCCTTAATGAACCATTTAAGCAGTAAGTTACCCATTTCCCGCTGGCAGCGTGATTTAACTGATTCCACGGTATTAAGAAACCTGGGTGTCGGTATCGCCCACTGTCTGATAGCCTATTCATCCACCCTGCGCGGTATCAGCAAACTGCAGATCAATGAAGCAGCCCTGACTGAGGATCTGGACAACACCTGGGAAGTGCTGGCTGAACCGATTCAGACCGTTATGCGCCGCTACGGCATTGAACAGCCTTATGAAAAATTAAAGGAACTGACCCGCGGCCAGTCCATTACCCCGGAAACCTTAAAAGACTTTATCAGCAAGCTGGATATGCCTGAAGAAGCTAGACGGAAACTGCAGGCTTTAACACCGGCTACTTATATTGGTAATGCAATCGATCAGGCTAAAAAATTATAAGCCTGATGATTAGTTGATGAGCAGTCAAACACTGCCCGGTTCACTGAAAATCAGTGTCGTGGACTGGGCACAATCTTCCCGGACTTTACGTCAAATCCGCACAAGCGTTTTTATTGAAGAACAGCATGTCCCTGAAGCACTGGAATGGGACGGACTGGATACAACCTGTCGGCAACGCTCAGTTAAAAAAATAATACTCAATGCTCAGACCTATGTGCTAAACTTTTATCAGAAGGCTGGTTTTAAGATCAGTAGTGATGAATTTATAGATGCCGGCATTATGCATAAGGAAATGACACTGCTTTTATAACAGGCAATTATAATAGGTTTATAGGTATGTCTTTAAGGATTTTATCATTTCGTTTCAATAGATTACCCATCAGGATGTAACTCCATAATTAGGTTCTACACCAAACTGATAAAGTCCAGTAGACTTATCTCGTTTAGGATGAGCTCTGCCAGCCTTTTCTTTCAGGAAAAAATATGTTCTTTCAAGCACATCCGTTAATTGTTTTCGTTTATGGTTAACAATGGATTCCAATAATGAATACCACCAGTAAACGGTCGTTTTGGAGACCGTCAACGTTGACATCGCCATTTGGCAAAATTGTTCTATGCTACTACATATAAATCGCTTCAGAATCGTCGCGATTAAACTGCTCCAAACCAAAGCTTCCATCAATGCGCAATTAATTGTCGTTTTGGCAGAGATTTTACCAAATCAGACAATGGTTTAGTTCTTTTGCTAACGACTTGCCCATCTTCTCTG
>JANELJ010000150.1 GCA_024511395.1 Gammaproteobacteria bacterium
AAATGAGGGTCAAAGTTCATCAGAGTCTCCAAATGCTTACTTTAAAGATCTGAGCCTCATCTTTCAAATTAGTTCAATTTAATTTCTGGTTGTTTTTTGAGCAAAGTATGATCCGGCCCTGCGGGCGGTAAGAATAATCACCGGTACGCTATTGCCTTTTTCCGCCAGTTGGCCAGCACTTCCAGTCCGGGACGTTCCGGCAGACCCAGATCCAGTACCACCATATCATAGGCTTCCTCATCACCCATAAATTCACCATCAACACTATTATGAGCAAGATCCACTGCAAAGCCTTTGTGTATAAATTCAGTTTGCAGGTTTTCGGCCAGTTTTATGTCGTCTTCTACTAATAAAATAAACGCATGGTTCTAATCGTCGTCTCTGTGATGAGGGCCATCATCATCTTCATTATGGTGTAATACCTGGGAAGTCAGTGCGTCCACTTCCAGCTCAAGTCCCATGCCCTGATGATCAATATACTCAATCTCGTACAGATATTCACTATTATCGGGGTGATCACAGTTTTTAATCAGTTCCACTTCCAGCAGGCGGGCAACACCAAGCTCTTGGAGCTGATCCAGAATATGTTCCAGTGAGGTGATTTTACCGGCTGTTTTAAGTGCTTTTATTTCATGGGGTGTGTATTCTTCCTCGTTATCATCTGCTGAGACTGAAAGAGTCAGTAACAGCAAGATCAGAAATAAAATACTTTTAGAATAATTCATATTAAATAAGGGCCTGCTTGTCTCATAGGGTGGCTCGTAGTGTAATTGTTTAACTGATTATAGTTGGCCTGAAATGAATTGAAACTGAAAAAACAGGCAATAATTAGCCGCTTAAAATTATTGTAAATCTTTCTCAAATTCCATATACTAGAAAAATATTTGTCAATTTTTTATTTCTCTTTTGTAACCTATTGAAAAATAAGTTAATAAAAAACGACATGTAAATCCCTGTGGTTTTGCATGGATATTTTTCTGGGGTTTTAAAGTGTTTCTAAGGTATAGTTAGGCGCTTACAAACGCCAAAAAGAGAATATTCAATAAACATGGCGGGAGATTAAACCATGTCCAATCAGACTATAAGTCCGGCGCTTGAGCAGGATATTGACCATCAGGAAACCCAGGAATGGCTTGAAGCTCTGGAGGTTGTACTGGAAAATGAAGGCCCGGAACGGGCTCACTTCTTATTAGAGCAGCTTATTGATCAGCTGCGCCGATCCGGGGTAAACCTGCCGCATTCATCCAATACGGCTTATGTAAATACCATTCCTCCTCATCTGGAAAAAAGTATTCCCGGTGATTCGGCACTGGAAGCCCGGATCCGTTCTCTGATCCGTTGGAATGCTGCGGCCATGGTTGTAAAAGCCAATCGAAAGTCTTCTGAACTGGGCGGTCATATCGCCAGTTTTGCTTCTGCTGCAACCTTATATGATGTGGGCTTTAACTATTTCTTCCGTGCACCAACCCATGAACACAGCGGTGATCTGGTACTGTTCCAGGGGCACTCTGCACCGGGTATGTATGCCCGGGCGTTTCTGGAAGGGCGTTTAAATGAAGATCAGCTGGATCGTTTCCGTCAGGAAGTGGACGGCGGTGGTCTGTCCTCCTATCCTCACCCTTGGTTAATGCCGGATTTCTGGCAGTTTCCAACGGTATCTATGGGTCTGGGTCCCATTCAGTCCATTTATCAGGCGCGTTTTATGCGTTATATGCATGACCGCGGCCTGGCTGATACCCGTAAACGTAAAATCTGGTCCTTTATCGGAGACGGTGAAACTGATGAACCGGAAACTCTGGGTGCTATTTCTCTGACATCCCGGGAGAAGCTGGACAACCTGATCTGGGTGATCAACTGTAATCTGCAGCGTCTGGATGGTCCGGTGCGCGGCAATGGCAAGATTATCCAGGAACTGGAAGCGACTTTCCGTGGTGTCGGCTGGAAAGTCATTAAAGTGATCTGGGGCAGTTATTGGGATCCTTTACTGGCCAAAGACAAAGACGGGCTGTTAAAGCGTCGTATGATGGAATGTGTGGACGGTGATTTCCAGAACTACAAGTCTAAGGACGGTGCCTATGTACGTGAACACTTCTTTGGCAAATATCCTGAGCTGAAAGCTATGGTGGCCAATATGTCTGATGATGACATCTGGCGCCTGAACCGCGGCGGTCATGATCCGCACAAGGTTTATTCGGCCTATAAAGAAGCAGTCGAAACCGAAGGCCAACCAGTGGTCATTCTGGCGCATACCGTAAAAGGCTACGGCATGGGTTCTGCCGGTGAAGGGCAGATGCGTACTCACTCGCAGAAAAAGCTTGATGCCCAGGAAATGATTAACTATAAGAACCGCTTTAATATTCCCATCAGCGATGAACAGGCGGCTAAAGCAGAATATTTCCATCCAGGTAAAGACAGTGATGAATATAAATATCTGATGGCCCGTCGTGAAGCCTTGGGCGGTGTGCTGCCCGTGCGTAACCGCGTGGCGGCACCGCTGGAAATTCCCAAATTATCCATTTTTGATCCCCTGTTAAAAGGTTCCGGTGATCGGGAAATGTCCACCACCATGGCGTTTGTACGTATGCTGACCTTATTAAGCCGCGACAAAAACATTGGTGATAATATTCTCCCCATTGTTCCGGATGAAGCCCGTACCTTTGGTATGGAAGGCATGTTCCGACAGCTGGGTATCTATTCTTCTGTTGGGCAGTTATATACCCCTCAGGATAAAGATCAGGTCATGTTCTATAAAGAAGACAAGTCTGGTCACATTCTGCAGGAAGGGATAAACGAAGCCGGCGCCATGTCCTCCTGGATAGCGGCGGCTACGTCCTACAGCACCAATGGCGTGAATATGATACCGTTTTATATTTACTATTCCATGTTCGGTTTCCAGCGGGTTGGTGATCTGGCATGGATGGCCGGTGATATGCAGGCGCGCGGCTTCCTGCTGGGCGGTACGGCCGGCCGTACTACTCTGGCCGGTGAAGGTCTGCAGCATCAGGACGGTCATTCGCATATTATGGCGGCCACCATTCCTAACTGTATTACCTATGATCCGACCTTTGCCTATGAACTGGCGGTGATCATTCATGAAGGTATGCGGCGTATGTATAAGGAACAGGAAAATGTGTTCTACTACATTACCGTAATGAATGAAAACTACCCACAGCCTGTCATGCCTAAAGGCGTGGAAAAAGGCATACTCAAGGGTATGTATTTATTACAGGGTGGTGGTAAGCGCCGTAAGAAGATCCAGTTAATGGGTTCCGGTACTATTTTACGGGAAGTCATTCAGGCCGCAGAAATACTGGACAAGGAATGGTCGGTGGATGCCGATGTCTGGAGTGTGACCAGTTACAATGAACTACGCCGTGAAGCACAGGATGTTGACCGCTGGAATATGCTTCATCCGCTGGAAGAACCAAAGGTTTCCTATATTGAGAAGTGTCTGAAAGATCGCCGGGGTCCGGTATTATCGGCTACCGACTATATCAAGGGCTATTCGGATCAGATCAGAAAGTGGGTGCCGGCTCGTTATGAAGTGCTGGGTACTGATGGTTTTGGACGTTCTGATACCCGTGCCCAGTTACGTAAGCACTTTGAAGTTAATGCGGTTTATATCGTTGTGGCGGCTCTGAAAGTTCTGGCCGATGAGGGTCAGTTCCCAGCCGGTAAGGTTCAGGAAGCCATTGAGAAATACGGCATTGATGTCAATAAGCCAAATCCGGCTACGGCATAGGGAGGGAACCACTGATGAGTAAGATGATAGAAGTATTTGTACCGGATATCGGTGACTTTGATGATGTTGAAGTGATTGAAGTTCTGGTTGCCGAAGGGGATCATATTAATGAAGAAGATTCCCTGATCACTGTGGAATCGGATAAGGCCACTATGGAGATCCCCAGCAGTCATAGCGGAACTGTAGCCAAAATTAAAGTTAAGGTTGGTGAACGGGTATCAGAAGGTTCGCTGGTATTATTACTGGATGCGGATTCTGCAGCAGAACCGGCAAAAGAAGAAGCGGTTGAAGCTCCTTCAGCCAGTGCCCCTGAACAAAAAGCAGCACTGGCTGCTCAAGCAACTGAAAAAGCAGCGACACCTGAAAAGCCGGCAGTACCTCCGGCCAGGCGCCCGCCGCCAACCCTTAATATTGATCACGATAATTTTAAACGGGCTCATGCTTCTCCGGCGGTACGCAAGTTTACCCGGGAACTGGGTGTGGATCTGAGCAGGATCTCCGGTACCGGCCGCAATGGCCGTATCCTTAAGGAAAATGTGCAGGACTATGTTAAACAGGCCTTAAAAGCCTCTTCCGGCGGTACCAGCCTGAGTGTGGAACTCATGCCGGAAATTGATTTTTCCCAATGGGGTGATATTGAAACCAGCAAATTGTCCAAGATCAATATACTGACCGGCAAGTTCCTGCATCGTAACTGGGTGAATATTCCCCATGTCACGCAGTTTGACGAGGCGGATATTACCGAGCTGGAAGCATTCCGTAAAAAGAGTAACCAGGAATACGCCGACAAGGGTGTTAAATTCACCATGGTGTCCTTCCTGATGAAAGCGGTAGTTGCAGCGCTGAAAGAATTTCCGCGTTTTAACTCTTCTCTGGATGCCTCCGGTGACGCCCTGATTTTGAAAAAATACTACCATATCGGTATTGCTGTGGCGACGCCGGACGGCTTGGTGGTGCCTGTTATCCGCGATGTGGATAAGAAGAGTCTGACCGAGCTGGCTACTGAGCTTAGAGAGGTTTCCGGGAAAGCCAGGGGTAAAAAACTCAAGCCTTCTGAAATGCAGGGCGGCTGTTTTACCATTTCCAGTCTTGGCGGCATTGGCGGCACCAGCTTTACGCCGATTGTTAATGCTCCGGAAGTGGCTATTCTGGGCGTTTCCCGCTCTAGAATGCAACTGGTCTGGAACGGTTCAGAATTTGAACCGCGCCTGATGTGCCCATTGTCTCTGTCTTATGATCACCGGGTGATTGACGGTGCGGAAGGCGCGGCCTTCAGTGCCTTCCTGAGCCGAGTGCTGTCTGATGTACGCTATTTGCTGATGTAACCGGGAGAGATAAGAATGAGTCAGATCATGGAATTAAAAGTCCCAGATATCGGCGATTTTGATGAAGTAGAAATTATTGAAGTGCTGGTGTCCGAGGGCGATACCATTAATGAAGAAGATCCGCTGATCACTGTGGAATCAGATAAGGCCAGTATGGAAATACCCTCCTCAGCTGCAGGTGTGGTCAAAGCCATTAAGGTTAATCTAGGTGACAAGGTATCAGAAGGTTCGGTTATTGCAGAACTGGAAACCACTGAAACAGCACAGGCGGAAACTGCTCCGTCCGAAGCAGAAACTGCAGTGTCGGAAGCAGAACAGGATACTCCTGCTCAGGCCAGTGCCGAAGTAGAATCTGCGGCACTAGCTGCCGCCAGCTTCAGCGGTGATGTGGACATTCAGGCTCAGGTGGTCGTACTGGGCTCCGGCCCTGGCGGTTATACTGCGGCCTTCCGTGCTGCAGATCTGGGTAAACAGGTGGTGCTGATTGAGAAGGATGATTTTCTGGGCGGTGTCTGTCTGAATGTCGGCTGTATTCCCTCCAAGGCACTACTGCACGTGGCCGAAGTGGTCAGTGAAGCCCGGGCGTTTTCCGAACTGGGGGTGACCTATCAGGAGCCGGATATTGATATTAATAAACTGCGTGAGCATAAAAACAAAGTGGTGGGGCGTTTAACCGGCGGGCTGAAACAACTGGCCAAACAGCGCAAGGTGCAGA
>JANELJ010000017.1 GCA_024511395.1 Gammaproteobacteria bacterium
TGGCTTCATTTTGGTCTGGAAATTTGCAAGGTAATAAGGCTTATTTTACCAAAAACCTGCAAATTTAACACCCATAATTCGCCAACATTTCTTTATAAATCAATGTGCTATGATTTATTCAGGTCGGACTATTTATACCACCAATGCCATTGAGTCAGTAAACAGTGTTATTCGTAAGGCTATTAAGAACCGGCGACTGTTTCCTAACGATGATTCTGCTATGAAAGTAATTTATCTGGCTATCCAGTCGGCTTCCAGAAAATGGACAATGCCCATCAGAAATTGGAAAGTTGCTATAAATCGAGTTTGAGGAGCAGTTGGCTCCTTATATTTAAATAAGAGCGGATACACAATTTAATTTACACTGTCATTATTGAGGTGTCCAGTTCTATTAGACCACAACAAACCAAGGCTTAGTCGAGATGGATATGGTTTATCATTTGGATAATTTTTAATAACTTCCCCATTAAAGACAACACTTTCAATATCCTGCTCACTTATATCTCTTTCAAACATTCTCTCAATTGCATGAATTCTATAAATAAATTTCAACTTATCTTCCATCAAAAGTAGTTTTTTTATTTACGAAAACGCTTAAAAACCCTTTCAAAATCAATACTGACCTTACAGAGCGTTTCTTCAAAGTCATAAGTTTCTCTGGAAAAATCACCCTGTTTGTCATATTTACCCTCTTTAAGTTTATAGACCTTGGCGTATAAATCATCGGGGTAGACAATGACATAGTAAGTTACTTTTTCCGCTTCATACTTCTGAAACTTATAACCTTCATCATTTTTTGCTGTGCTTTTAGAAACCACCTCTACAATAATCTCAGGCGCTTTGGTAATATAAGCCTCATTGGGTTCATCACAGATAAGCACAACATCAGGGCATAAAATAGTATCATCAGAGATTTTATAATCTTCCTCCACCACCACCAGACACCTTTCACAATTATCCAGTTGCTCATCTAACTGTGATATAAACTTTCCAGCTATTGCCTGATGATTAATCGTTGTTGCAGGACTCATAGCAACAGGAAAACCATCAAAAAGCTCCCATTCCCCTTCCCAAAGCTTATAGTCTTCATAAGTATAATGCTTGATGAAATTGACAGTATTCATAAAATTAAGCTTCCGATAATAGTGCGTTAGTGATATAGCCGTTAAACAAATTATAGCAGACCATAATGTTCAAGATACCACTGGTAGGCATTTTCCAGCCCCTCTTCAAGCCCAATACTGGCTTGCCAACCCATTTTGTTAATGCGGCTTACATCCAGTAATTTTCTTGGGGTACCTTCAGGCTTATCCGCATTAAAGACCAGTTCACCCTTAAAACCCACCACTTTTTTTACTGTTTGCGCCAGTTCCGCAATGGTGACATCCTCTCCTGTGCCCACATTTATATGGGACAACATAGGCTGGGTATTAGCTTGGTAAGTGGCTTTGTCCAGCTGCATAACAAAAACACTGGCCGCTGCCATATCATCCACATGCAGAAACTCACGCATCACTTTGCCCGTTCCCCAGACTTCAACAGAGGGCAGGTTATCCTGTTTGGCTTCATGAAAACGATTGATCATAGCTGGTACCACATGGCTGTTCAGGCCATGGTAGTTATCTCCCGGCCCGTATAAATTAGTGGGCATCACTGAACGGTAGTCGGTTCCGTACTGACGATTATAGGATTCACACAGCTTAATTCCGGCAATTTTTGCCACAGCATAAGGCTCGTTGGTCGGCTCCAGTACTCCGGTAAGCAGTTCTGACTCCGCCATAGGCTGTTTAGCAAATTTCGGATAAATACAGGAACTGCCCAGAAACAGTAAATTATTTACCCCGGAGGCCCAGGCCTCATGAATTACATTAGCCTCAATCATCATATTCTGATAAATAAACTCGGCCGGATACTCATTATTAGCATAAATCCCACCCACTTTTGCCGCTGCCAGCACCACAAAATCCGGTTTCTGAGCCTGCATAAACGCCCGCACAGCCACCTGATCACACAAATCCAGCTCAGCATGAGTACGAGAAATAATCTTCTCTACACCCAGCTGTTCCAACTGCCGAATAATGGCCGCCCCCACCATACCCCGGTGCCCAGCCACATAAACTTTAGATAAGCTATTTAACAAAATTTCCTTAACCCTTAACACTTAACACTTAACACTTAACACTTACAATTATTCATTATAATCAAACGTCTTAAACCCTTCCGTTTTACACAGTTCAGTATGCTCTCACTGACCAGGAACTCAATAATTAAAATTGTGCTTTAATTAAATTATTTTCTTTTTTTTTAATTCACACCACAGTAAATCTACAGGTTGCTCTTTATCCGGGACATAACCTGTTTCGCTGTCAAGAAGAATTTCCCGCATCCAGGCAATATTAAAATCATTGCAAGCTTCATCCAGAAGCTTCATTTTTTTATCGATAACATCAAAGGACAGCATTTTTTCCTCTGCCCGTATAATTCTGGGATGTTGCGTACTGGTAACATTATCACCTATGAGTAGTTCTTCATAGAGCTTTTCGCCAGGACGCAAACCAGTATAACTCAACTCAATATCCCCGTTAGGATTATTCTCGTCTTTTACTTCGTAACCGGAGAGTCTAATCATTTTTCTGGCCAGATCCGCAATTTTTACTGGCTCCCCCATATCTAGCACAAATACATCCCCACCCTGCCCCAAAGCGCCCGCCTGTATCACCAGTTGAGTGGCTTCAGGAATGGTCATAAAGTAACGAACAATATCCGGATGTGTGACCGTTACCGGGCCACCCTGTTTTATTTGCTTTGTAAATAAAGGAACCACTGAACCGGATGAGCCCAGTACATTGCCAAAACGAACCATACTAAAATGTGTACCTTTATTAATATGCCTATCTGACAATGCCTGTAACACCATTTCAGCAAAACGCTTGGTTGTACCCATAATATTAGTGGGACGAACGGCTTTATCGGTTGAGATAAGTACAAAGGTTTCTACGTCGCTATCAAAAGCCGCTACTGCTGCTCGATATGTTCCAAAAATATTATTGCGAATGCCTTCCACAATATTTTCTTCTACAATAGGTACATGCTTATAGGCCGCTGCATGATAAATCGTTTGTATTCCATAAACCGTAAAAATACTCTTTAATCTTTTTTGATCCTGAACTGAACCTAATAATGCCGTCAGTTGAATACTTTCAGATATCGTTTTCTTTAATTCCTGCTCAATGGAATACAGGGCATATTCTGACAGTTCAAATAACACCAGATGTTTTGGTTGATGTTTTATAATCTGGCGACAGAGCTCAGAACCAATGGAGCCGCCAGCCCCAGATACAAAAACCACTTTATTTTTTATACACTTGTCAAAAAGTTGATTATCCGGTGCCACAGAATCCCTGCCTAGCAGCTCCTGTATATCCACCTCCCGTAATTCAGCAATTTTTGCCTTACCACTGACAATATCAGCCAGCACCGGTATAGTTTTTACATGAACAGGCAATGACTCCAGCTCAGAAATAATTTTTCTCTTTTGATAAGTTGGCACTGAAGGCATAGCCAGCAATACTTGTTTGATACCCTCTTTGTTAATTAAATCTTCCAAATGATGGGGACGATATACTCTTAATCCATTAATGACCTGGCCCTTTAACTTGCGGGCATCATCAATAAACAAAACCGGCTCATATTCACTGCCCTGGCGTAAAGCAGTTAATAATTGCCTGCCTGCATCACCGGCACCATAAATAGCCACCTTTTCTTTATTTTTTTTTAGTAAAGACTGGTAGTAAAACCATACTGCAAATCTTGAACCACCAACAAAAAATAAAGCAATGCCCCAATAGATAAAAGGTACTGAACGGGGTATCCCTTCTGCCCGGGTCAAAAACACCAAAGCACCCACAATTAAAGCCGAAATTGAAATGCCTTTTACAACTGCAATAATTGCCTCGGTGCCCATAAAACGGATCACCGCTCGGTATAAACCGAGACGTAAAAAAACCATCACACTGAACAATGTCGTCAGCAGATAAACCAGGTAGTCACGAAAATCCGTAGTATAAGGTAAATCTCCCCAGCGTAGCGTAATGGCCAGCCACAATGCCAGAGGTAACCAGGTTAAGTCGGCCAAAATCATTAAAAGTTGTTTAAAATTACGTACAAATTGATTTTTTACCACAAGAAAGTTTATCACGCCTGAAATTGAATTTATATGACCATAAAATGCAGCTTATTCAGACAAACCAGCATGATTTTTCATCGCCACCATGATCAAAGGCGTATAAGCCAGGACAATATAAACCATTAACCACTGACTATAAAAGTTCACTAGCCCAGCTAGGGGCAACAACCAGAAAACGTTGATCAGCAACACCCCCATAGTAACCCGTTTATGACCATATTGTCGGGATAAATACTGATAGGCATGGCTATGGTGTGCCTGATAAACTTTTTCACCCCGTAACAGTCGCACCAATAGAGTATAGGTGGCATCAGTTATAAACACCGCCAGTAGGATTAACCAGATGGAAAAAGACAGACTGCCATTATTGGCCGTAACTAATGACAGGCTGGCAAGTAATATACCAAGAAATGCACTGCCCACATCACCCATAAAAATTTTAGCCGGTGGCCAGTTCCACAATAAAAACCCCAGCAGGGCAGCAACCAGAACCAGCATAATGAGCAGGATACCATCAATATGCTCATTAAAAATAATCAATACAGCTGCACTGACCAGCACGGTTATAGCTTCCGTAGTGGCAATGCCATCTATACCATCCATAAAGTTATAAAGATTGAGTAACCAGACCAGATAAAACAGGCTCCCCCCCCATGCCAAAAAGGTGAACACTGCAATATCACCTAAACCAAGAGGAATTACACCCAGCCAGTAACAGCTCCAGGTGGCAGCGGCAAAATGAACCACCAGACGATAACGCGCGGGAATATGCTTATGATCATCTATAAAACCAATAACGGCTATACTGGACAGCCCCAACAAGCCCATAAAAACAGAGCTCTGTAATTGCCCAGAAAAATACAATACGAGCAACGCTGTGTAAAAAGCAATAACTATCGCCAGCCCACCACCGCGTGGCGTGGGGACCGAATGAGAGCTACGCTCATTCGGGGTATCAATAATATTTTTATGCAGGGCAAATAATCTGACCAGATAGGTCAGGCCATACGATAAAACCAAAGCAAAAAAGATAATAATACTATTCAACTGCTTTACTTATCCCGTTCTCTACCGAGATTTCTGGTTGCCACTGCAGAATTTGCTGATTTTTGGAAATATCTACCTGTAAGGAGCCGAATAACCTCTGATACTCCATACCACGATTCATGCTATAGGCTAATATACGAATTAAACTCTTCGGAAGATAAAACAGACGACTCTTTTTCCCTAAGGCAAGGGATATTTGTTTAAACAATTGTGAAGTTGATAAATCCTGACCATCACTTACCAGAAATACTTCACCAGCTGCCAAAGGATGTAGCGTACAGGTTTTAATCAACGAACAAAGATTTTGAATGTTCACCAGACTACGTGCATTATCAATACCTGCCAGTGGCAGAGGAATCTCTTTATTAACCAAATTTATCAGACGACTGAAATTACCTTTTACACCCGGACCATAAACCAGCGGCGGTCGAATGATCACAACCTCAAGATCAGTTTCCCTGCCCAGGGACAATAACTGCTGTTCCGCTTCATACTTGGACATAGCATAAGGGTTCCCTGGATCAGGCAAATCATCCGCATAAAAGGGGGTAGTGTCAGTTTGTTCGCCATTGACTTTAATAGAACTCAGATATACAAAACGTTTTACTCCGGCTGTTACCGCTTGTCTTGCAAGATTCATTGTCCCTTCGGTATTGACCACTCGAAACGCCGTCAGTGGATCCGCCTGTGTTTCCTTCATAACATGAACCCTGGCGGCCAGATGCACAACCACATCTACATTATCCAAAGCGGTTTGCCATTGCGTACGGGCATTAATATCGCCCACCGTAAAGTGTCCAGCATCCTGTGCATGGGTGCCATCAGGAAAGTGACGATAAGTATGAATAACTTCATCGCCACTTTCAGTTAAATAGTGAGCAAGGTATCGACCAATAAAGCCATTGCTTCCGGTATTTAATATCTTTGGCAAAAGTTCCTACTTTAACCTTTTGCAAAAACCAACCCGAATATCAACCTTGTAATATTCGTTTTTTCATGGTGTCAGAATCCAGTTGGGTTTTACTGAGCTTATGTTGCTTAACAATCAAATACAATGCCTGCAGGGTACTGAGAACACGACTGGAAAAAATCGTCTGCTGCAGTTTTGATATACGTTGATCCGTAAAAAGATGAAAACCACTGCCCAGGGGAAAATAAAAACAGTTATTTTTTTCAGCCAGAAGACTCAATGTCCTGGGCTGATAAAAAGTAATATGCTGTCCTGTAGAATACCACCAGTCCTTGTCAGGTATCGTGTTATTAAATGTCTGGGTTGACACAATCATGGTTCTACAGGAATATTTAGCAAAATTTTCCTGTAGAAAAGTTAAAGGGTCTTCAATATGCTCAAACACTTCAAAGGCAAATAAAAGACTTGCTGAAAAGTTATCATCGGGTTCAAAGCCACCTGCAAACAAATTCTGGCAATACTTATCATAGCTGTAACAATCATAACCTGTGTCTCTGAACATACGGATCAAAATACCATAGCCGCCGCCGACATCCTGTAAACGGGCTTGTTTTTCCACCAATACATTCAATAATGGTAATGAGCGTAGCAGGTGCTGCAAATTTCTACGTAAGATACCGGTATCTGTTGCCGCAATAGCCCCTGTATAGGCTTCATCCAACCAGTAAGTCTGTTCAGTCTGCAGGATGCCACTCTGTTCACTATAATAATATTGCACATCATATTTATTCAGCAATCTGGCTGAAAAAACGGCGTCCATCGGCTGACCGGTAATCGGACAATTTTTGATTTTGGTTTCCTGAATATGTTTCATTTGAACTATTTCATTGCAAAGCCTGTACGAGACACATTATACTTTTGCTTACCGACTTAACTCAGTTCTCTGTCAATTTTCTGTGATTATAAAAAAAAGCTTAGCCTTTCTTCTCGCTCGTGGCGTCCCCGGACTCATCAATTTACTGACCATTAGCGCCTATACCCGCCTGGTGAGTCCGGAGATCTACGGTCAATACTCCTTTTCACTGGCGTTTATTACATTGGCGATGACTATTTGCTTTCAATGGCTGCAATTTAGCCTGTTACGCTTTTATCATGGCAAGGACATTGACCAAAGGAGCCTGCTCAGTACAATCCTGTTTGCCTTCGTACTTTTATCCTGCACCATTTTACCCATTTTTATTTATATTATTCAGCTTATTCAAACAGACTTCACAAATACCGTCCTGAGTTATGTATTTTTGCTCTCGCTGATTTTGTCATTTTTCAATATTCACCTGCAGATCCCGGTCGCCAACGGCTGGTCTATCGCTTATGGCATTCAATCTTCGGTAAAATCTGCCTTAGGCCTGTTACTGGGTATCCTGTTTATCTACCTGGACTATGGCCTGAGCGGTTTATTCCTGGCGTTAATTATTGCGCATTTACTTCCAGTCGTATGGAGCTTTTCTAAATACTGGCAGCAGATTTCCTGGCGGTTTATTGATAAAAACTTGCTCAAATCTTTATTTATTTATGGCCTGCCTTTATCCGGCACACTCATGATGAACATGATGATTAATAATAGTGACCGCATTATGCTGAGCTGGTTAAAAGGCAATGAATATACCGGTTGGTATTCAGCCGTTTATGACCTAACCAATTTCTCCCTTATCACTATTATGATGGCTGTAAATTTAGCCATCTATCCACTCATAATTAAAACTTATGAAAATAATGACAACGATTCAACTCGCCTGCTACTCAAACAGAACCTTGTCGCCTTAATGCTCATCAGCCTGCCATTACTATTAATGTTTTTAATCTTGCCACACCAACTCTCCGAGTTATTACTGGGCCAGCAGTTTCGCGAGGTAAGCTCAGATATCATGCCCATTATCGGTATAGCCACCTTTATCTGGGGAATCAAAGCCTTTTACTTTGATCTGCCATTTCTGCTTAGCCATAAAACACTATCTCTGCTAATTATCGGCGTCCTGGGCATGGTGCTGAATATTATCTTAAATTATGTATTAATTCCCCCCTATAGGATTGCAGGCGCAGCTTATGCAACTTTAATAACCACCAGTATGGTTCTGCTCATCACTTCAATATGGAGCCGGATAGTCTTTCCATTACCTTTACCACTGCGTGAGGTGTTAAAAATTTTTGCTATGGGCTTTATTATCGCCTTATTACTATGGGCAGGCAATCGACTTTACTTTAGCAATATATTAATTAATAGCATAGCAACGATAGCTTTGTTCACTCTGGGGGTATACATATTAAATTTGTTAAACTTTCGGCAGCAGATCTGCGAGCACATAGCTCTCTTTCTGAAACTGAAAAAATAAGAAGTACTTATTATTCATGGTAATCAAAGGTTTTAAAACCTTCCTTGCGACACAGGTCATCACGTTGGGCAATGGACAAATCTTCCCGAACCATTTCAGCCACCATTTCTTCCAGGGTAATCTTAGGCACCCAACCCAGTTTTTCCTTGGCTTTACCTGGATCACCCAATAATATTTCCACTTCAGTAGGACGGAAATAACGGGGATCGACTTTGACCACAACCTGATCAAGCTGCAACTCAGAATCACCGGCATCAACCACAATCCCCTGTTCATCAACGCCTTCGCCTTCCCAGCACAGGCGAATACCCAGCTCTTTAGCTGCCGCATTAACAAAATCACGTACAGAATACTGAACACCCGTGGCAATACAAAAGTCTTCCGGTTCATCCTGTTGTAGCATTAACCACTGCATTTCAACATAATCTTTAGCATGACCCCAATCGCGTTTAGCATCCAAGTTACCCAGATAGAGGCAGTCCTGTAATCCCAGGCTAATCCGCGCAATGGCACGAGTAATTTTCCGGGTTACAAAGGTTTCACCACGCACGGGCGATTCATGATTAAACAAAATACCATTGCAGGCATACATGCCATAAGCTTCACGATAATTTACAGTAATCCAGTAGGCATATAGTTTTGCCACCGCATAAGGGGAACGGGGATAAAATGGAGTGGTTTCTTTTTGCGGAATTTCCTGTACTTTACCATACAGTTCAGAGGTTGAAGCCTGATAATAACGAGTTGTTTTTTCTAGGCCGAAAATACGAATGGCCTCCAGAATACGCAAGGCACCAATACCAACAGTATCCGCAGTATATTCCGGGCTTTCAAAAGACACAGCCACATGACTCTGAGCACCCAAATTATAAATCTCATCAGGACGCACTTCCTGAATGATACGCACTAGGTTCATGGAATCACTCAAGTCACCATAATGCAATATAAAGTGACGATTGGAAACATGAGGGTCCTGATAAAGATGATCGATTCTATCCGTATTAAACGATGACGCTCGCCGTTTTATACCATGCACTTCATAGCCTTTTTTCAACAAAAATTCGGCTAAATAAGCGCCATCCTGACCTGTTACGCCAGTTATCAAAGCTTTTTTCATATTATTTCAACTTTATATTTATACAAACCACATAAGAAAACAGTGTATGAAACCATAAAACAAGGTATTTATTAAAAAACGAGCATTATAACATACCTGATAAAACGTGTTATTTAAACAGGTACTGAATTAAACGGTCTTTTATCTTTCCCAGAACAAACAGAGGAACAAAAAAACTAATCCCGTTATTTTTTGCCGCTTTAATAATCTCTTTATTCTGTAAAATTATATTACCAGGCGATTGATTCGAAACACCGCCGATGCGCATTTTTACCCAGGTTTTGGGCACATAAAGCGACTTAACCTGATACCGCTCCAGAAATCGCAACATCAATTCAATATCATTGCCCATTTTATAATCCAGTGAAAAACCTCCAAACTGCTCATACACCGACTTTTTTACATAAAACGTCGGGTGTGGCGGCGACCAACCCCGTCCAAATAACCCCAGCTTAAATGCCGATGACCGCCAGTACCTGATGACTTTATCCCGATCCGTTTGTTGCACATATACCAGATCTGCATAGCAGGCGTCTATTTCCTCCTGACGCAGAACTTCCGCGATTTGCTGGAGTACTGTCGAATCGGCCAGCATATCGTCTGAATTGATAAAGCCGATCACTTCACCGCTGGCCAGATTTATTCCCTTATTCATGGCATCGTATATGCCGTCATCCTGCTCCGAGACCGCATGGTCGATTACATCAGAATTTTGCTTAATTACAGTCAATGTGCCATCGCTGGAACCACCATCAATAATAATATATTCCAGGTTGGGATAATTCTGTTCCCGAACCGAAGCAATAGTATCGCCAATGGTATGGGCGCTATTAAAGGATACTGTAATTAATGAAATTTTAACGTGCTTAATAATCAACCCCTCATACTGTATCAGTCAAATTATGCCAATTTGTCAATTTTATTATAAAATTCAATGGTTTGAGAATAACATTTATCCCAGGAAAACTTTTCCGCTTGGACAATCCCATGACTTATAAGCTGCTGACGCTGTACAGGATCATCCAGTAGGGCAAAAAATTGCCTTAAGGTCTCCGCATTTAAATGCTCACACAATAAACCTGCATCACCCGCTACCTCCAGAATTGAAGATTTTGCCATGGCAATGACGGGGCAGCCCGCTGCCATAGCCTCACTAACGGGTATACCAAAGCCTTCATACTCGGAAGGATAAATAAAACAATAAGCCTGATTATAAAGCTCGTTCAAAAGAACATCATCAACAAAACCTAGAAAACGATAGCGACCAGCAATTTTGCGTTGTAAAAATGCACTTTCTTCCTGGCTCAATTGCGGACCAACAATCACCAGAGTGATATCACTACAGTCAGTCAATGCCTCCACCAGAGTAGAAAAATTTTTGTATCCGCCTCTGGCACCCACAAATAACACATACTTTAGAGAAATTAGTGATTGAATGGTTTTAGAGAAATGGTAAGTCTCAGGCAGGCTCTTGAAAATGTCAGGTTTACCAATGTAAATAACCTCTACCGGCACATCCAGATCTGGAAAAAACTGGTATAGATCACTTCTAGTGTTTTCAGAAATACAGATAATACCGGCAGCTTTATTTATAGCATAGAATTTTTGTGTAGAATGCAGCAACTTTGCTACTCCCTGGCGATAATATTCATAAGTGAAGTCATAAATTGTGACAATATTTTTCGCGCCTTCGGCAATACGATAATAACTGGAATGAAACAGTGATTGTCTGGCTACCGGAGTCTGAAATGGCAGATAGCGAAGCAAACGCACCGGTATGTTCGATTCGACCTGTATCGCCAGCTCAAGGTTATTGAGTTCCTTCGCCAGTAAGTGAGTGTAACTATTACTAAATTGAAACACAGCTGCTTCAATGTGACTGTCCCGAGCTAGGCGTTTTAGCAGTTCATACCAGTAAACCGAAATACCGCCCATTGGTTGCAGAGAAAAGATAATATTATCCAGCGTAAGCTTCATACCAGACGATGTCTCTGCTTACACGCAAACTTGTTCATACCGAATTAGTGCCTTAGCTCAGAAGAATATTGTGCGTACAGCTCATTAATTTTAAAAACAACAATAACAAACAGTGTCCAGGTCAGTCCGCTTCTGACAAGAATTAAACTTTCGGTAATATTGGCCGTGACAAACATAATGAAAAACACACTGAGAAATATAAGTGAGCTGTAATCACTTTTATTTTTTAACAGAATATAAATTTTTTTGGCACTATCTACAATAAAGACCGTGAACAAAAAGACGCCCAGCCAGCCAAACCAGAAGAAAATATCCAGATAACCATTATGGCCTCCAAAAGAAAGCAAATCTTCATATTGCTTTGGCGCCAAATGGTAATCTACCCAGGTACCATAGCCATGCCCCAATACAGGCATCATTTTGGCCTGTTCATAGACAATGGACCAGGTAATGGTTCTGCCGGTCAGGGTCTCACTCTTGTCAACCAGAACCAGCAGGTCGCCCTTGAAAAGATAGGCGCCAGCAATCATCACCAGTAATGACAGAAAAATCCAATGCACGGAAAACTGGCGTTTATAATAAAAGGCAATCAGTGTTGCCATAAAAAAACCACCCATAAGCAATACAATAGCCGTCATTGAGCGGGAGAAGTACACCAGGGGCATCGCCAGTATGACAATAAACATGAAAGTAGCCAAGGATATTTTTCTGGTTAATAGCTGGATATAGCTGATAACAATAAAAAATACCATAGCCTGTGTTAAGTGATTTTTTTGATAAAAAATGCCTTTCCAGGCGGAAGCGTAATTACCCTGTTCGGATAATGAAATATCCGGGTAAAGATAAATAACACTATAATTGACAATCGCCAATAGTAAGAAAAACCATAATAACCATTGCAGGAACTCGGTAACAGAGAATCGGGTTGCAATCAGCAATGCTATGGCTGCAATCCCTAAAACGCCTATTAAACGGGTGGCAGTAAAATAAAAATCAACGCTCCACAGGAGCGAAACACAGGAAACCCCCAGCAATAACACAAAAAGCCGGCTTTGCTTCAGATATTCAAGCCCCTTGGCGTGATTTAATAAAATTCCGACAAAGCTTAATGAGTAGGTCAGTATGAGCAAACTAATGCCCCACTGAGAAAGACTGGTACGGCCGAACTCATCCACGGTTTTACCCATAAGTTGAATCCAGCCACTAATTAACAGCAATAACAGAAGTGAATAAATTTTAGATCCGAGAATATGTTTAAACATTATGTTTTAAATTATCCTTTTCAAGCTATCCCTGATTAAAAGCCAGCACCATTATATTCACAATCGCTTATTTTACCCTAAAAGATGCCATTGTGAAAAGCAAGCATCCATAATCGCATCATCGAAAATACTCAAGAAATCACCTGAATTTCCACTTTTTGGCGTAAGTCACAAAGTGATTGTGAGAAATGACCTATAGTAATGTCTAACCAAACAAAGTAAATTAACAAATACCCAAGCAGCTTAATCAATTTTGAGGTCAATTATGAGCAGTATAAAATTATTCCCAACCCTGGTGCATATTCTGGCCGATCATGAACACTGATTCTGATCTCATCGTGAACACTTTTACTGTTTTTCCAGAATCAGTGTTCACGATGGTTCAGAATCCTTTCCCACACATTGATATTCAATAACTGCTAACCTTCCTGATTTTTTATTAGGGAATGTTTATACCAACAAAGAGACTATCAATGCGACAATTACGAACAATATTAAGGCTCAGACTGCAAGCCAAACTCAGCCTGAGACAGATGGTAATCCCCCATTTATAAAGCAATTCATAAATAGAGGTTTTGCATAAGTCTTATCCACATATCCATAGGTCTGCCTGTTGGTGAGACCTTCAGGTTTATCTCACTGACAGGCCTGGCCTGTGGGTATGTGGATAAGACGGTTTAAATTGTTTTCTAACAGGCTAAAACCAATTTTTGCCTGGGTGGTACTCCACCGATAGCCGTATGGGGTCGTTCATTATTATAACTCCATTTCCAGCATGTTGTTGTTTCCTGTGCATGCTCTATAGAATTAAATAAA
>JANELJ010000384.1 GCA_024511395.1 Gammaproteobacteria bacterium
TCTATAGTAGTCACTTGCCTGTTCCTTGTTCAAATTCATTTGATTTGGTCATTAAATGATCTGATCGAGAAACAGGCATTTAGTTCAATATTTTTTAGTTCTTATCCAGAATTCAGGTTAGGTTAGTTTTTTATCTGTCCCGATTCTGTTTTTTAGCTTGTGTAAGGCTTTGTTGCTGATGTCATTGAGAATGAGATGATGTCCCGGCGCCCGGGAGAAATACAGTAGCAGGCACGTTTAAGGGAATGTGTTCAAGAAATTTCAGTGTTTGAGAAACATCTTTTTCGTACCAGCCTAATTCCGAGCTGGGTTTTTTTGAGAAAATGTCATTCCAGTGCTCATTCAGGTTGGCCATATTATTTTCCGGTGCTTAACGATAAGGTTTTCTTGTTTCCATACAGGAGCATGGGAACCAGAAGTAGTAGAAATTTGATGGTTTTGACTCACAGGTTTTAATGAGTATGCGGTATAAGATACTGCAATACATCTTCCAGAATAGCGGGATCAGGTAAGGAAGCAAAAATAAAGAACAACCAGATAGGGGCAAAAATCAGGGCATAGAAGCGCAGCATCCAGTTGGATTGTAATAACCACCATTGCGCCATTTGGTCCAGAGAACTCTCAGAAAAGAAGGGTATGGTCATGGCCAGGAAAATAATGGCAATACCTAGGAACAACATCATATTAGGGAAGCCGGTAAACGGGGCAGCGGCAATAATAATAAAGCCCATTAACATGCGGATAATAATAACCACATTAATCCAGCGCTCATCAAAGAAAAAATATAATAATCGTTTCATTGTGCCGGTAAAAAAGAACAATAAAACACTGATTAAGAATAACACAGTGGCAATAAATGTAATAATATAAGCCATTCGATCCCTGTTAAAGCATAAAAAAGTCTCACTCCGATTATAACGGTTCCAAAAGGGCTGGCAATTGATTTAATTGATCTATCTCTAGGAAAGGTGAATTAAGTGCTTCGGGCCAGGGCAGATGATTGCGGTTTAGCCAGACAGCCCGGATACCGGATTGCTGAGCTCCCATAATATCTGTGACTGGATCATCACCAATATGGATAATTTCATCCGTAGTTAGCTGTTCCAGTTCCAGCAGGGTATTGAACACAATGGGGTGGGGCTTTTGCTGTCCGGCATCGGCTGCCGACCAGGAAAAATCAAATAGCTGTCCCAGGCCGATACGATAAATATCGGCATTACCATTACTTACGGTTCCCAGCCTATAGCGTGGTTTGAGTATTTGCAGGGTAGGGATAACATCATCGTATAAACTGACCTTATTACGTTCTCTGGCATACAGTTCAAAGGCATCCTGAATAAACTGCTGTTCCTGTTCCGGGTTATAACCCAGCTCTCTGGACAGTTCACTAAAGGATTTTTTGCGTAGCGCCGTCAGATCATGGGCAATATGCTGATGCCGTTCGGCTAGTTTCAGGCGTTTCTCGCGCAGGTCGTTAATGGAGTATTGCTGAGTGATTTCAGGGTGGCGTTGTTCAAACCATTGATACAGGCTTTCTTCAGTACACTGAATAGTAGCCATATTAGGCCAGAGGGTATCATCCAGATCAAAAGTGAGTAATTTTATGGGCATAAATCCATAAGCTCGGTTAAAAAGAGCCAGTTAATTTTATTACTGTAACTAAAGTTTAGAGTTTCAGCTCCCCCAAAAAGGAGAATCATTTAAAATTTATTGATTACCTCAGTTAACCGATAGTCCGTAACAGGAACCGGGTATCCCTTGCTGAAGCCGCCGTGA
>JANELJ010000018.1 GCA_024511395.1 Gammaproteobacteria bacterium
TTTTTTGATAATGTGCTACTTTTCATTTGAAGCCTTTTTGTTGATGAATAATTGCCTGAATAACAACTATTTGATCATCAAATTGGCTTCATTTCAATTCCTAAAGATCATACCTATGAATCAATATTATTTGCTGTTAAGAATAGTGATTTTTCAAGAGAAGTAAAAAAGTCCTGATAGGGTTTTGGGTCATTTACTTCTTGTATATTATATTGAGCATTTGCCCTAACAAGAACTTGTTTTTGCCCCCTTTTACGCACTGTAACAGTTATTTTTAATTGATATGCAACATACTCATGCTTACCAAACTTTGTGCCTGAAACTGAGCCAAGAACCAAGTCTGCATTATCTAATACAAAGCCTAAATCTTGTAAGGTTGAAATAACAGAACGAAGAACCATTGCTTTATCAGATGTATCAAATGCACGAGTTTGGATACTTCTTAATTGAACTTGACTTTTGTCTGTTGCAAGAAGTTGTTTGTTTGGGTTTGTTTGACAACCTGATAAAATTCCAATAGTAATTATAGCAATAGCCAGGGCTTTAAATTTATTTGTTATTATTATTTTCATATTTTTTGTCCTTCGAGAAATACTGATTTAGAAAGTTTAGAAAAGAATTCCTGATAAATTTCTAGATCTGAAATTGTTTCTGCTTTAGTTACTTGATTTTCAGTATTCCACACTATTCTTTGAAAAGTTGCTCGTACACGTATCTTATTTCCACTTGAGTTTGGTGATACAACAATTGCAATTTTAAGTTTTTGATTCTTATCTATCGCCATTACACCGCCACCAAGAAGAGCTAGTACTACAGCAGCAGTCACTTGAACTGCATCAGTTGCATCTCTATCTTTTGTCCCAAACAAAAAACCCAATTTGGTTTCTGATTCATCTATACTAAACCCTAAGTCTTGCAAAATTCCAGCACAAGCAGATAATATCATTTCCTCATCATTGGTATCATATAGTCTTGTCTGAATTTGCCTATCTTCAAGGCTTGTTGGACTGAGAGCAAGAGCTTCCTTGGGTATTGTTTGTTGGCATCCCTGGGTAAGGAGCAAAAACAAAACAACACTTAAGATAGATAATTTATTCATGAAATAAGCTCTTAGATTTTAGAAACGTGACGTATGGTATGCAAAATCCCTAACTCGAGAGTTTTTATCAAACTTTATAATAACTGTTAGAGTTCTTTGTGAAGTGGAAGATGCTCCTGTTGATTTACTATAACTTCCACCACCACCAGCAATAGATCCACCCCATCCAAGTATAAGTATACTTATACCACCTTTAGAAGTTGAATATGCTGTTTCGGTAGAAAGCTTGTCATATATCCAAACCTCTCTTCTCTCTTCATCTGTTGAAACGATATTTGGTGAACCTAAAGATGCTACAACTTCAGCACCTGACATTCCGACTTTAATTTCTTTTTGGACTGTGCCAACTGTAACTCTCTCCCCTTCATTATTTGAAACAGCTTGCCTATGTTCTCCAACGGATACACAACCTGATATTAATCCAAGAGTTATTAAGGTTATTGTTGTAATTCTTTTTTTCATTAGTGTTCCCAAATAATAAAATGCAGGGTTTTATGGTTAAACATTTAGTGTCAATTCGTATAAATTATAGATAACTAAAGAGCTTCTTGCAAAATTATGAGACTAAATTGTTAAAATCAGCGCACGAATCACTCTGGTTAGCAGGTTCCTAAATTTTTCTCTGTGATTGTGTTCAGCTATATGGCAGAGTTCATGTAAAAGAACATAGTCAATACATTCTTTAGGCGCTTTAACCAGGTGGGGGGTAATCCCCCCATTTATAAAGCAATTCATAAATAGAGGTTTTGCATAAGTCTTATCCACATATCCATAGGTCTGCCTGTTGTTGAGACCTTCAGGTTTATCTCACTGACAGGCTTGGCCTGTAGGTATGTGGATAAGACGGTTTAAATTGTTTTCTAACAGGCTAAAGCCAATTTTTGCCTGGGTGGTACTCCACCGATAGCCGTATGGGGTCGTTCATTATTATAACTCCATTTCCAGCATGTTTGCCGGTAAAGAAACGCAACGTATAATAGTTGCGATAGTCACTGCGTACCGTATTAAGAATTTGCTGTACCTCTGTAATGGTAAACGGCTCCACATCGGTTTTGGGCACCTTAAGGGGTTTAATATTGCGATAAGGCGTGTTAAATTCATATCGGTCGGCTTCTTCATTAAGGATTTGCCGTAATGGCATCATAATCGCGTTAATGCGTTTTGGTGAGAGTGTGGCTGCTTTTCGGCCGGGTACTTTGGCGAGTGTTGACCGAAAAGCCAGAATCTCAGCCTTTTTGATTTGGCTGACCACCTTATCTTCAAAGACAGGGCGTAAATGCCCGTCAATGATATTGGTGACTGTCCTGCGGTGGCTTTTACGCCAGCCGATTTCATTTTCTAAAACCCAGATGTCAGCAAACTCCCCGAAAGTGGGATGGTTGGTATCAGTTTGTGTTTCTGCATTTTGAACCGGAACCTGGCTAACCTGAGTGGTGCTGGTACTGGTTTGCGCTTTCAGGTTTTTGCTATTGGGGAAATAGCGGGCATAGTCAAATGTGCCGTCTGCTATTTCCTTTTCAATTCGTTTCAGAACCGTTTGCATTTTCTTTTTGTTGGCTTTGGTGTCTTTTAGCAGAGTGTATTCTTGAAATCTTATGGCTTTGTAGTGAAAGTCAAAAAATAAGTGGCCGGTTTCTTTTACCTTTCGTATGCTACCCATTACAAACCTCCCCATTTCCCATTGGAATTGATAAAGGATTGCTTTCAGTGGTATTGAGCATATCCTCTTCGATTCTTTCCCAGAGAAATAAAATTTTTCTACCACCAAAAGGGCGAATATAGTGTGTACCTTCAATAAGTACACTGTCTTTTAACCGTTCTCTTATAGTTCTTATGTCGTATTTAATTTTCTTGGATAGTTCTGCAGTCTATAATAAAGCCATGTCTATCTGATAGGCATGGCTTTATTATAGACTGCTAGACAAGGTTGTCAAGCTTTTTGTGTCTAATTAGTAGACGTGATATGATTTCAAAAATGGAGGTGCCTATGGAACGAACTCAGATCAACGTCAGACTATCTACAAAATTGCTGGAATTAATGGATAAAAAAAGAATGGAGTTACAGCCAGAATTAGGAAAAATTCCAACTCGTTCAGATATTATGAGGTATGCGTTAGAAAAATATTTAAAATTAAACAGTAGTGAAACAGAATCAGAAAATTAGACCGAAGGTCAAATTGAAGATTGTCAGGAACTTTGAAAAATCAACTTGGGCCATGGACGGGCCATGAGAATTTTCGAACAGGCATAAAAAAGCAGAGGCTTCTAAGTCTCTGCTTTTTCTAAAGAAATTTGGTAGCGGGGGCAAGATTTGAACTTACGACCTTCGGGTTATGAGCCCGACGAGCTACCAGGCTGCTCCACCCCGCAACTGATGGAGGGTATTATACGGTCTTTTTTTCAAGATGCAAGGGGTATTTAATAAATTGGTAATATTTATTCTAATAGAAAAAAACAGGCTTAAAGCAGTATTATTCTGTGCATAGCATGACATAATAACAGTGGTATTTTAGCTGCTATAAAGAAAAACTGCCTTTTTTGAGTTTTATTAATCGTAAATTTTAATGAAAAAACCACATTTTAAACACTTTTTCCTACTTTTGAGCGTATTTTCTGTTCTTCTGGTAGCAGGTGTTCCTGCTGCAATGGCTAATTCTACACTGGCACGTTGTGATATTTATAAAAAAGGCAATTAACGGGGTGGTTACGGGAGCTGAAGTGGCGGATTTAAATGCTGACGGTTATCCGGAAATATACATATATACCTATTTTACCGGTAATGGCAGTTATGGTGATGTGGTGGCTTATAGTGCCAATAATAAAAAATCATTAAGTTCCGTTTATTTACCACCTTTAAGCAATGATAATAAAATATCCAGTGGTTATAGAGGTTATGATGAATTTACTATCATTGAAAATAGTCTTGCCAGACACTTCCCGATTGATACTGTTTACAATACAGTGAAAGGTATGAATAATAAGCCCACCAATGATATGATGCGCTAGGTACAGTACAAACTGCTCAGGGGTGAGGCCGGCTGGCAGTTGCAGGCCGTAAAAGTAACGGATTTTCAGGTTAAAAACAGACACAAAAAATGAAATATACAAAAACAGCTATTGCTGATGTTATCTTAATTGAGCCTAAAGTATTTGGTGATGAACGGGGGTATTTTGTTGAGACCTTTCGGGCCGACACTTTTGAGGCGGAAACCGGCATTAAAACGGCCTTTGTACAGGATAATGAATCCCGCTCCAGTTATGGAGTTTTAAGAGGACTGCATTATCAGCTACCCCCTCATGTCCAAAGCAAGCTCGTTAGAGTTATTGAAGGGCGGGTACTGGATGTGGCGGTGGATATTCGAAAAGGTTCGCCCACCTTCGGTCAGCATGTTTGTGAGGAATTATCGGCTGAAAATAAACACCAGTTGTTTATCCCCAGAGGTTTTGCTCATGGTTTTGTGGTGCTGTCAGAAACAGCGATTTTTTCCTATAAAGTAGATAATTACTACTCCCCTGAATGTGATCGGGGCATAAAGTTCGATGATCCTCTGCTTGGGATTGACTGGAAAATTGCGGCTTCTGAGCTGGTTTTATCAGATAATGATAAAACCCAGCCATTATTGCAGGATGCGGTTGATCTGTTTGACTATTCCAATAACTTATACGACTGAGATTTATGAAATTACTGATTACCGGAGCTAAAGGACAGGTTGGCAGCGAGCTGGTAAAGGACGCTCAGGCCAGAGATTATGAGGTGTTTGATTTCGGCTCTCGTGAGCTTGATATCACCAATTTTAAGCAACTGATGCAAAAAGTTGAGCAAATACGTCCGGATGTCATTATCAATGCAGCAGCTTATACCGCTGTAGACAAAGCGGAACAGGAGTCTGAGTTGGCCTATGCAGTAAATGCCTTGGGCAGTGAAAACCTGGCCAAAGCCAGTAAACAACAGACTATTCCCCTGCTGTATATTTCTACAGACTATGTCTTTGATGGCGAAAAAGACACACCCTATACGGAAATGGATCAACCTAACCCTACCGGAGTTTACGGAGCATCGAAGCTGCAGGGAGACCAGGCCATTGAGGCCATCTGGTCTAGGCATATTATTCTGCGGGTGAGCTGGGTATTTGGTGAGCAGGGCAATAATTTTGTCAAAACCATGCTCAGACTGGCGGAACAACGGGATGAATTGAGCATTGTTAATGATCAGTTTGGTGCTCCAACATCGGCGAGAGCCATTAGTCAGAGTCTGCTGTCCATTCTGGAAGCAGATAATTTTAATCAACCTGACTTTCTCTGGGGTACCTACCACCTGCAAAGTGAGCCAGGTGTTACCTGGTTTGAATTTGCCAGAGAGATATTTAAACAGGCAGAAAAGCTTGGTTTGATTAATAAGACTATGAAGTTGAACCCGATCTCTTCCTCAGAGTTTCCTACCCCAGTTAAACGTCCGGCTAATTCCAAACTGGACGGTATTAAACTAAAGCAGAATTTTGCTCTTAAACCCGTGCAGTGGCAGGATGATTTACAGCAAATGCTAAAAAATATGTCCGCTATTACTTCCTGATCAAATAATTGCTAAAATAGCGCAGTTAATCATAATCATTACTGCCGTAGAAGGAATAATTAGTGCCGCTAATCACTCTCGGGCTTTCCGGTTCCCTGAATCATGATCCCTCTGCCGCCCTGTTTTTTGACGGCAAGCTGGTTGCCGCTGCTGAAGAAGAGCGTTTTATCAGGGACAAACATGCCAAAGGTAAAATGCCGGTACATGCCACCCGCTTTTGTCTGGATTATGCCGGTATTACGCCCGATCAAATTGATATTGTCGCCGTTCCTTATGCTGAAATTCCCCTGTCTTCCCCGGCCCGCTGGCATTATGCTAAGCGCTACTGGTATGCACCGGACCGGGCATTAGATGCCCTGTTTAACGGTAATCGCCGTTATCGCCGCTATGTCGGTTATATTAAAGCCATGTGTGAAGAAGTCGGCATTAACTGGACGGCTATTCAGTTTGAGTCGGTAGAACATCACCTAGCCCATGTCAGCAGTTGTTACCATTTAAGTGGTTTTAAAGAGAAAACCGCCATTATGGGCATTGACGGTAAGGGTGAATACGCTACGACTTTTTTTGGTTACGGGGAAAACGGTAAAATCTATAAAATTAAGGAATTTTACGATCCGGATTCACTGGGCGGTGTGTATGGTGCTATTACTGAATACCTGGGGTTTGAAATGCTTGATGGTGAATTCAAGGTTATGGGTATGGCACCGTATGGTGATCCCAATAAATACGATTT
Source organism: Gammaproteobacteria bacterium (assembly GCA_024511395.1). Taxonomy (GTDB): domain Bacteria; phylum Pseudomonadota; class Gammaproteobacteria; order GRL18; family GRL18; genus JANELJ01. The sequence goes on from JANELJ010000018.1 coordinate 6,403, forward strand.
TTCCCGTCTGATTGATTTTGATGGTAAAGACTTTAAGGTTAATACCAAACTGGTCAATGTAATTGGTACACGGCGTTATAAGGAAAGCGGCAAGGGCTATTATTTTTCTCCCGCTCTGATTGACTGGCTGGGCCCAAAACGGGAAGGCGATGAAATTGATGATCCCTATGTGGATTATGCGGCCTCCATGCAGAAACTGTTCGAGGACATTTCGCTCAAACTAATGGACCACTATCTGGGCGATATTATTAAGGAAACCGGAAAAATTGCCTTTGCCGGTGGAGCAGCCCTGAATGTTAAATTGAACCAGAAAATTATTGCTCGGGACGAAGTTAAAGAGCTGTTTGTACAGCCGGCGGCTTCAGATGCCGGAACCGCTATTGGTGCCGCTTCTTATGTAATTGCCTCTAAAGGTATTGAGCTGGAAAAAATGGAGCACGTTTACATGGGGCCGGAATTTACTAATGAACAGTGTATTGAAGCCTGTCAGAAATACCAGAGTGATCATGGACAGGATGTTAAATATAAACAGATAGACGAAGTGCCAAAAAATATTGCCAGAATCCTGGCCGATGGTAACCCCGTATCCTGGTTTCAGGGGCGTATGGAATTTGGTCCCCGGGCATTAGGCGGGCGTAGTATTTTAGGTTGTCCCAGTATTCCCGGTGTGGCAGACCGGATTAATGAGCAGATTAAATTCCGCGAGCGCTGGCGTCCGTTTTGCCCCAGTATGCTTGATACCGTAGCCCCGAAGATGCTGAAAACCGATCATCCTGCCCCTTTTATGACGTTTACTTTTGAGGTCAATGATGGCTGGGCAGAACGGGTGCCGGAAGTGGTGCATGAAGACGGTACGGCCCGTGCCCAGGCGGTAAAAGAATCAGTTAATCCGAGGTATTATGCTTTATTAAAAGAAATTGAAGTGTTAACAGGTAATGGCGTGGTGCTTAATACTTCCCTGAACCGACGCGGTGAGCCGGTGGTCTGTACGCCGGAAGATGCACTGAATATGTTTTACGGTTCGGATCTGCAGTATTTAATTATGCAGGATATTCTGGTGACTAAATAGTGTCCGTCTGTTTTTAAGCTTTCAATTTTCCCCTTTTTTGACTTAAACCCCCTTTGAAAAAGGGGGACTTAAGAGGAGCAGAGTTCGGGTTAGGATTTAGTTTGAGTCACCAAACCAGTCGTAACTGCAGTCCAGATGCTTACGGATCTGGATAATGCCTTCCAGATCATCTTCTACCATGACCTGAATCGGTGAGCGGTTTTTAAACTTCTTGCTGGCACGGGTCATCCAGAATAGGGACATTTTGGGATTGGTCGGGTAACTGGTGGACAGTGCATCTATAATACCTAGAATATGACGCAGACGTTCCTGTACTTCAGATGTGTCCGGAAATGCAGTGTCATGCCTGAACTGGCTCAGGTGACGGACTTTTACATTTTTTGGTAATGCCATAATGGAGAGAATATGTTCACCGTCCAGTTGCCACTGGTCCATAATGTGCATCACGGCATTGGTGACTTTTATGTTATAATCCTCTTCGGACAATTCGTTTTGTGGTTGTGCTGTCATATTGTGTTGCCTGTTTTACCTGATTAAAGGCTTAAAGTCCTAGTGATTTAGTCGGGTTTTATTGTATCATCTATTTTCTGTTATTTCTAACTAATTTTATTATCTTCTAAAGTTTGTCTATATGTCAGTCTGAAAAACTGTCAAAAGCACCTTTTAAACCGAATAAAAAGTTAACTGTATTAAAGAGGAAAGCTATGTCTGAAGTAAGCGGATCTGAAAAAGTCTCGTTTTTACTGGGGGGGCAGGAAGTTTTAACTTATGACCGTTCTATTGCCCTGACGGAGCAGCAGAAAAATTACCTGGAGGATATGGACAGATCCCTGGAAGAAGGGTTTATGCTGGCTGGGCAGAAGGTGGAGCAACCTGATCTGGAACAGAAAACCCAGTTTGTGGCACTGAATCTGGTGCAGGTACTGCAAAAAGAAGACGATAAAACGGCCATTATACTGTTTTCTTACCTGGTGGATCGGATGCCGGACCTGAAACAGGCTAAGGCAATGGTTAAAGAGAGCGAATCCGGTAATAAAATCGGGGTGGAGTTTATTTTTGATGAAATCAAGCCGGAAGGGCAGAAACTGGAGTTTCATCCTAAACCGCTGGTGATGCATTAAGTTATTACTGCAGGCAAAATAATATGGTTTATAAAAGTTTATGAAATAAGTTTGTGAAAAAGGTAGTTGCATGACTCTGGAATTTTTACCCCGTCCCGGTATGCGGGAGCGGCATCTTAAACGGCAGTATCAGAATCTGCTGTTTGATAAAAACGTGCGGGAATTTGATAAGCAGCGTTTAAGTGGTGCCCGTTTTATGGATGAAAAAGAGCAGGAAGAATTCGGCCAGTCTTTTGTACAGCTGGTGGAAGAAGTGGCTGAATTAAAGCCCAATGAAGACAGTGAAGTGTTGCTGGAACTGAAAGCCCGCCTGGATCATACTTATGAAGTCTGCAGTGGCCTGGCAGGGGAACATGAAGCAGAAAAGCAGGCCATTACCCGGCTGGTAGAAGTGATTATGGCCTCCATCTGGCAGGGAGCACAGGGTGATGCTGAAGCGGAGCAGAATCTGCATGAGGAAGCCCTGGCACGGAAAACCCATTATCATTTACTGCGTTTTCCTGTTATTGCTGATCTACTCCGAGCCCGTTCACCCATTGCCGGGGATCAACTGGTACCGACTTTACTGAGTGAGTCAGAAGAGTCGCTGGAAGCGGCACTGACCTTATTTGATAAGGAACAGTTAGAAGAAATTCTGCGACGGAGTGAGACTTTGCTAAGTTCTTTGTCTGCTGCGGATAATTCAGATATTTATCAGGCCCGTCTTGAGCAGATCCGCAGCAAATTATTAAGCCTGTCGCTTGAAACCCAATAGTTTATCCCCAATTAAATCAATTACATTCCCCTTAATCCCTAGCCTAAAGAGCCATAGTTTTGGAGTCATATTAGCTCTGGAGTAATAAATGAATCAGGAAAAACAGGAAATAGATAGCCCGATTGAAACCTCTGATGCCAAAGAAACCCGTGAGTTTCTGGCACAGAAGGTACAGGAATTTTCAGATAAGCTGGCGGCTTTACCCAAGGTGGTCGCCTCCATGGAAAAAGCCAGAGTGTTGCTGGATCTGGCTAATGCTGAACTGGGTATGACCCAGATGAGTGATGTCTGGAATCATGCTAAGGAAGCCTTTGATATCTGCATTGCCAATGAAGAATGGCAGATAGCCATTGAAGCCTGCGACTTACTTTACCAGACAGAACTGCCGTCCTCCATTGTTGCCTTGGGGCATGGTGTCTGGCTGTCGGTGACTTATCCTGTTGAGCCGGAATATACCATTAATATGCTAAATTATGTCATTAATGAAACCCCGGATGATGCCGATGGTGCTGCCCTGGCGGCTGTGACAGCCCACTTTATTGTGGATCACCGCACCGAGGGCCGTAAGAAAGAAGATCTGAAAGTGATCACCGGTAATATGATTGCCAAAGTAGCTGAGCGGCACAGTAAGGTTGAAACCCAGATGGGACTGGATGTCTGGATGGACAAGCTGGAATTAAGAGATCCCGATGTGTTCCTGCCCCGTATGGGTCTGGTAGTTGGAGCCATTGTCGGTGACGGAAACTGGTGGTTTGATCGGGATGAGTTAAGAGCGAAAATTCCGGATTAATTTCTGGTTGTTGAAATTAAACGATTAACCACCCTGCTCTTAAATCCCCCTTTTTGAAAAGGGGGATTTAAGAGCAGGGTGGTTAATCGTTGATTTCGTCGCCATGGAAGGTGCTTTCAAAGTGCATATTTTCAGGTTTTACACCATTGGCCAGCAGTAAGGGCTTTAACAGATGGTTAAGGTGTCCGGGTGCAGAAATGTATAAATCAAAATTAAGCAGATGTTTATGCTCATTGTGCAGGTGTTTGATTAAGGATTCCGCCACCACATCGGTTTTGGATTCCAGCACAATAGGGGTGTAGGTAAAATTATCCAGAGCATTATTCCAGGAACGGCACAGATTTTCCAGGTAGTTTTCTTCAACCTTGCGAGTTATCCAGTATAAATGAATGGTATCGGCATTATCCAGTGACATGGCGTGTTCTATGAGTCCTTTGATGGGCGCAAATCCGGTATCCCAGGCGACAAAAATCAGTGAATTGGGTGAGTCCTCATCCAGAACAAAACTGCCGTAAGGGCCTTTTAATTTCAGAGTGTCATTGGCTTTAACGTGCTTAATAATGGCCTGACCAAAATTACTTTGGTCATTGACGGGAATATGAAATTCTAGGGTGCTGGGTTCGCAGGGACAGCTGGCGATGGAATATTCAGCCTGCAGTTCGGTCTCACTTCCGCCGCTACCTTCGGGAATGATCAACTCAATATGCTGACCGGCCAGAAAACGCAGACGCTGACTGCGGAGAGGGCGCAGGGTCATAATAATGGCATGATTATTAATGGTCTGCAGTTTCTTCACTTTGGCGGTAATGCTCTGTAATGGAATATCATCGGCACTGACGGCTTCTTCAGTCTCCAGAGTAATATCAGTAATGGCCCAGTTTGAGCAGGTCAGAATATATCCCTGAGCTTTTTCACTTTCTGAAAAAACATAATCCTGATGGGCGGTTTTTTCGACCTTGCCGGACAGCAGTTTTGCCTTGCACTTGCCGCATTTACCGTTATTACAGCCGTAATCCACGGCTAGGCCACTGCGCAATGCTGATTCCAGCAAGGTTTCGGACTTGTCGGAGGTAAAGTCATGACGGCTGGGTAACAGGCGTACATGGGGCAGCATAAATTGATGGATCTGCTGCTCCATATGATCGATGGGGGTGATCATTTTTTCTATTTCCAGGTTTCTGACTTCAGCATGGAACCAGTCTTTACAGTCATTCAGAGCATGTTCTGGATTATCCCCGAGATTTATGGCCATTAAACGATGCTTCAGGGCATAAATAAGTTCTTCCATTTTTTCTGCATGCTTGCGCTCATCGGCCAGTTCCTGGTTCATTTTTACCAGACGTCGGCTTAAAGCATCAATCTGGGCACCTTCCCGTTCACTCTGAGCCATTTTATGCACAGCATCGCGCATAAACTTTTCCACTTTCTCAAGCATGGTATTGTCTTCATACTGAGCCTCAGGAAAAGCCTTTTTTAAATCCAAAAGGGTTACGGTACCTTCCATAACTTTTAGCTTGTTTTCCTGAATTTTCTTTTGAATATCCCCCCGTTTAACACCGATAAGACGGGCTGCCTGAGATAATGATAAATGTCTGTCCATGTTATTCTCCAAAAATCATAAGCGGTATAATCAGCTTAAGAAGGTAGTTTAGCCGGTAGTTTCACAGGCTGTTGACTGGGTTTACCGTACAGATAACCCTGGGCATAGTGGAACTTCATGTTTTTAATGATTGTTTCAGTCTGTTCTGTCTCAATGCCTTCTGCCACCAGTTGATGGCCGGTTTCATGAATCATGTCAGCCAGATGATGAATAATGCTGTATTGTTTTTTATCACCCAGCTGCTGAATCAGGGATATGTCAAACTTAACGATATCAACCGGCATGGAAGATAAATAACTGATGGATGAATAACCACTGCCGAAATCATCCAGAGCAATAATAAAGCCCAGTTTTTTCAGGGCATTAATATGTTTGCTGGCCTGGATTATATTGGTTATCAGGGAGGTTTCAGTTATTTCCAGAACAATTTTATACCACTTTAAATAAGGAACAAACAGGGATAGTTGCTCTACTATATTGTCATGAATAATAGAAGGTCCGGATACATTAATGGATACACCCGTCTGTTCTGGTATTTTTTTGTTTTTAAGATCTGCTTCAATGGTTTTAAAGATTGCTAGATCGAATTCGTATTCAAGTTTGCGGGATTCAATCAGTTCAAAAATATTTTGAGGCGAGATGATTTCATTGTCTTTTTGTATTCTCAGCAAGGCTTCATAATAATTCACCTTATGATCAGACAGGGTAATTATAGGCTGGTAAAACATAACAATATCTTTACCTGAGGCTACGGCATCATAAACAATATTGTTGATTTTACTGGAAAAAATACTGTTGGAGCTTTTGTCAATGTCTTTTGAATAAAAAATAATATGATAATTGCCCGGTTTTTTTGCTTCATAGACAGCGACATCCGCCTGCCACAGGAGATCATTGATACTGCCGGACTGCTGTTCAATATTATGTGCAATACCAATACTGGCAACAACGGGTTCTTTAATATTTAAAGTACTGGAGTCCATATTTTTAATGGCATTTTTGCAACGTTCTGCAACTAAAAGGGCATCCTCTGGTTTGACCTCCTAGATAATGGTTGCAAACTCATCTCCGCCGATGCGATAGAGTTTTTCTCCTTTTCTTAATGAACCTTGAATGGTTTCTGCAAAGGACTGAAGAACCTTGTCATCCACCGGATGTCCATAAGTATCATTAATGCTTTTAAAATGGTTTATGTCAAACAGCAGCAGGGCGATTTTCTGACGGCTACCCGAGAAAATGTCCTGAACGTGCTGCCAGTGCTCTTCAAAAGCCCTGCGGTTAAAAACTCCAGTAAGTGCATCACGGTGAGCCATATCCTAGAGTTCTTTATTTTTATTGTCCAGGTTGGTAATCCCCCCATTTATAAAGCAATTCATAAATAGAGGTTTTGCATAAGTCTTATCCACATATCCACATATCCATAGGTCTGCCTGTTGGTAAGACCTTCAGGTTTATCTCACTGACAGGCCTGGCCTGTGGGTATGTGGATAAGACGGTTTAAATTGTTTTCTAACAGACTAAAGCCAATTTTTGCCTGGGTGGTACTCCACCGATAGCCGTATGGGGTCGTTCATTATTATAACTCCATTTCCAGCATGTTGCTGTTTCCTGTGCATGCTCTATAGAATTAAATAAAAACTGATT
>JANELJ010000385.1 GCA_024511395.1 Gammaproteobacteria bacterium
CTGGGGGTGACCTATCAGGAGCCGGATATTGATATTAATAAACTGCGTGAGCATAAAAACAAAGTGGTGGGGCGTTTAACCGGCGGGCTGAAACAACTGGCCAAACAGCGCAAGGTGCAGATTGTTAACGGCTACGGTAAATTTACTTCCCCCCATACCATTGCCGTTGAGGCGGCAGACGGTTCTGTGCAGGTGGTGGGCTTTGAGCATTGTATTATTGCTGCCGGTTCCTCGGTCACTAAACTGCCCTTTATTCCATGGGATGATGAGCGGGTCTGGGACTCAACCGATGCCTTGGAAGTTAACAATATACCTGAACGCCTGCTGGTGGTCGGCGGTGGTATTATCGGCCTGGAAATGGCCACGGTTTATCATGCCCTGGGGGCAAAGGTCACCGTGGTAGAACTGGGGCCGGGTCTGATCCCAGGAGCTGATCGTGATCTGCTTAAGCCTTTTGAACGCACTCTGAAAAAACGTTATGAGAATATCTTTGTCAATACCCGGGTAACCGAATTGACCCCTACTGATGAAGGCATTGTGTGCAAGTTTGAAGGCAAAAAAGTACCGGAACAGGATACTTTTGATAATGTCTTGGTGGCCATTGGCCGTTCCCCGAACGGCAAGCTGATTGATGCGGACAAGGCCGGGGTACAGGTTAATGAATGCGGTTTTATTCCGGTGGATTCCCAGCAGCGCACTAATATTGAGCATATTTTTGCCATTGGCGATGTGGTGGGGCAGCCCATGCTGGCTCATAAGGCGACTCATGAAGCCAAAGTGGCGGCTGAGGTCATTGACGGCCAGCCGCGGCATTTTGATGCCCGTACCATTCCATCAGTCGCCTATACCGATCCGGAAGTGGCCTGGTGCGGTCAGACTGAAGAGCAGCTTAAGGCTGAAGGCATTGACTATGAAAAAGGCGTATTCCCCTGGGCTGCCAGTGGACGAGCTTTATCGGTTGGAGCCGATGTGGGTATGACCAAGGTGTTATATGACAAAAATACCCACCAGATGCTGGGTGCCGGTATTTTAGGCAAGAACGCCGGTGAGCTGATTGCCGAAGCCGCTCTGGCCGTTGAAATGGGGGCAGAAATGGAAGATGTTGCCCTGACCATTCACCCACATCCTACTCTGTCAGAAACGCTGGACTTTGCCACGGAAGTAGCTGAAGGTACCTGTACGGATATTTATCTGCCAAAGAAAAAATAGCCGCTAAATAACCGTTCTGGAAAATTTCTTCTGTCCTGGAAGTGCGGGCATCCTGCCCGCCTCCTGGATAACCAGTAAATGCCGCTTATATACGTGGGCAGAATGCCGTGTTCCCTGCAAGACAGACGTATTGATTTAATAGTATTCATCTTCTAATCTTATAAGAGTCTTTTGTTATTAATGAGATATTGATTTGTCTTTTTTTACTAGGAATATCATACACTTTTCGTTTATATTTTTTCTGTTTCTGTGGTCTGCTGTACAGGCAGAGCAAGACACAGAGCACAGGCTGAATACCAAACGGGTTATTTTTATCGATTCCTATTACTATCCTGCTTATGAGTGGGCCGCGAGAGAAGTCAATGGTGCCCGTTCTATACTGGAATCTGCCGAAGTGGAAATGAAAGTGATTTCTATGGACACCAAGCACAATCCCGATGAAGACTATATTAAAGCCGCAGCATTAAAAGCCAAAGCCGAAATTGAACGCTATAAACCGGATTTAATTATTGCCTGTGATGATAATGCCAGTAAGTATTTAGTCC
>JANELJ010000151.1 GCA_024511395.1 Gammaproteobacteria bacterium
GCAATGCTGCCGAATTTTTGTCAACTGTTTTTTGCTTTTTTTTACATTTTTTTCCTGTTTTTACTGAATTATTTTGTTTACCTCAGAGTAACAGGGGCCGGGTGTCCCTTGATGAAGTTTCGACAGCAGGGAGGCTGTCGAAAAGCATCCATGGATGGATTCACGGCGGCTTCAGCAAGGGATATCCGGTTCCTGTTACGGACTATCGGTTAACTGAGGTAATCAATAAATTTTAAATGATTCTCCTTTTTGGGGGATCTGAAACTCTAAACTTTAGTTAAGGGGAGTAGCCCTTAATCTATGTTTACGGGAAAAACTTAACCGATTTTTCTACTACGGGCTGGGTAGGGAATGTTAGTAGAATTCTGGTTCCCTCTCCAGTTTCTGTTTCAATTGAAATTTTGCCGCCAATCCGGCGTGCCCGTTCTTCTATCACACTCATACCAATATGCTCTCCAAGACTATTGGTTAAATTAGGATTTTCCATACCCTTGCCATCATCTTCAATAAGTATTTCGCACTGGTTATTGCCTTCTTCGTAGCGATGGCCTGGTTTTGGACTTCGCGCCAGAATACGGACGGTTCGGGCATTACTGTGCTTGCGGACATTGGCCAGCGACTCCTGGACAATACGCACGATCTGAAATTCCTGTTCTGAGGTCAGATCCATAGACCATTCATTCTGAAAAAATACCGAGATATCGCAATTAGACTTGAAGTTAGAAATAAGCTGTTCCAGGGCCGGTATCAACCCGCGTTTATCCATGGGGGCACGGAAATGGGTGATCAGCCCGCGTACTTCGCGATAGGCTTCGTCAATGCTTTCATGCAGACAGGTGACTTCTTCACGGGTGACAGGAATGCCTTCCAGAATATTTTCTTCTAGGATGGTGACCTGAAAACGTAAACTGGCCAGGGTCTGTGCCAGGGAATCATGTAGTTCGTGTGCCAGCAGGGTTCTTTCCTTCATAATAGAGTGCTGTCGGGTATCTTTATCCAAGCGGGATTTTTCAATGGCCATACCCAGGTGCTTACCAATACTGGTGAGCAGTTCAGATAAATCCTCGCTCATATAGATATTGGGCTGGTCAATAAACAGGTTATAAATTCCTAGGTGTACCTCCTGATGCTCTAGGGGAACGGCAATAATTTCAGCATCATTACCGTCAAACAGCATGGTGCCGGAAAGTTTGGTGCAGTTTTTAATGGAAATGCCGCATTCAACCGAACCCTGAGTTAGGGATGTGCCGCATAAACAGCGCTGAATAGGTACAAAACGTTCTTCTTCGACAAACTGTTCGTTCAGGCCCATGGAGGCTACCATTTTTAATTGATCGTCATCGGTGCGTAAACGTACAGTCCCGGCCCGGGCATTGGTCAGACTGATAAGCATTTTCAGAAAACGGGATAACAGATCTTCCAGGTCTTTGGACTGATTAATGGAAGTCGCCACTTCATAAAGAATATTCAGGGAACGGTTTTTTTCCTCTACCTTATGGGTTTGCTTATCAACTTCCTGCTGAAATTCTGCAGACAGGGTCTGCAGTTTGTCACTCAGGGAATTAATATCATGGGACAGCTTGGAAAATTCACCTTTGCGGGGTACCGGCAGGCGGGCAGAATAATCCTTTTTCTTCATTCTCATGGCCCAGTTGCGTAAATGAATAAAAGGCGTGACTAGGTCGTGACGAACCAGAAAGGAGATACGGATAATCAGGAACAGTCCTGAAAACAGGAAAATGAAATTAAGAGCAATTAATAGGCTGTGGCTAGAGATAATCTGGCTGGCTGCAAGTAAACCCAGCATAGACATGGCCAGTAGCAATATACCTAGACTGACAATCGGCAGAAACAGCCGGCTGTATTTCAGCTGAATGAGCTGATTTGCCTGTTCCTGTCGGTTTTTAAAACGTTTTTTTATCTGTGTAAGCGGCATGTCTGAATATTGTTCAACACAAAAGACGAGTCTAACAGAACAGCAGAGGAATTGTCACTCTGCTGTATTAAGCGGATAAGCTCTGGCTAAATAATAAACTTACTATTCAGGCGGCTTGTAGTTAGGATCATTGGGGTTCTTGAAAATAAACTGTTTGTCATCGACTTCTACTTCACTGTCCACTTCAACAAAGTCGATTTCCATGCCGTTTAAGAGATCCACCATGTCATTATTGACAATAATTTTAACCCCGCGGGATTCAACCAGAGTATCATCTTCCTTCTGGACATCAAAACCCATAAGATACTGAAATCCCTGTATTTTGGAATGAGTAGTAACCGCCACTCTTAAGGGAACATCGCTACCGCTGGCTTTAATCTGTTCCAGAATTTGATTGGCTGCATCTTCTGTCAGTTTTATCATAGTTTTCTCTCACTTGTTTGTTTTGTATTAGTTTGTATGGGTTGTTTGTGGCTATTATGTTTGCATTGCTTAATAAATTTAACAAATCGGCCTGCCCAGTGATTCTGTGCCGTATCCTGCAAATGGGCATAACAGGCCAGCAGATTTTTATATACGATGCCGTCATGCTGACCGTCAATACCGCTGCCGCGATGGATAATATAGGCAAATGTTAAGGGCTGCTGAATATTCACTAGGTGGGAGTAGTGAAATTCATGGGCAGAAATGATTTTTTCTGCGTTATTTTCTTTATCTTTGTTATCTATCGTTTCATTGCCGCTCTCAAGCCTGGGCCAGGGTGTGGCTTCAGTTTCTGCAAAGCGGATTAAACCGCGTCCCTGAGGGGTTTCTTCCATTTTAGCATCAGCAGGAATAATGCCGGCCATGGCATATTGTTTATCATTCCAGATAATATTCTGACATAAATACATCAGTCCGCCGCATTCAGCATAGGTGGGCAGGCCGTTTTCAATGGCATCCAGTACGGACTGACGAAAGGACTGATTGGCATTAAGTTTCTGTAGCTGTTCTTCAGGGAAGCCGCCGCCGATAAACAGGCCGTCAATATCCTCTGGTAAGCGGGTATCTTTCAGAGAGTTGACTTCAATGAGTTGTGCTCCGGCCTGTTCTAGGGCTTCTAGATCACCGGGATAGTAAAATCCAAATGCTGAATCATTAATATAGGCCAGGCGGATATCAGTGGCTATCGGCTGAGTATTTGGCACCGACCTAATGGCACTTTTAAGATGTTTTGGGGAATGCTGGCGACTGATGTCTATAATTTGTTCAAGATCGGTCTGAGCAGAAATAATGGTACCGATATCATTAATTTTCTGTAGTGCTTCACCATCTTCATTACTGGGCATCAGGCCCAGGTGCCGCGCTACAATTTCCAGACGTCTGTCTCTGTGGATCGCACCCAGTACCGGAACATCGGTATAATGCTCAATAACAGCCCGCAGCTTGCTCTCATGGCGGGAACCTCCCAGCTGATTGAGAATCACTCCGGCAATATTAATCCCCGGATCAAAAGACTGGTAACCGAGGATCAGCGGGGCAATACCCCGGGTCATGCCTCGGGCATCCAGTACCAGTATAACCGGGGCATCGAGCAGTTTGGCAATGGCGGCATTGCTATTACTGCCGTCCAGATCAAGGCCGTCGTATAAACCTTTATTACCTTCAATAATACTGATATCTGAAGCGGTTATTTTTCTGGATACCAGTTGCAGAATCTCGCCTCTGGACATGGTGTTAAAGTCTAGGGAATAGCAGGGCCGGCCGGCAGCACTGCCATGCCAGAGCGGATCAATATAATCAGGGCCTTTTTTAAAGGGCTGAACACGCAGACCTTTCTGCTTCATAGCAGCCAGCAGCCCAATGGTAATGGTGGTTTTACCAGAGGACTTATGGGCAGCAGAGATAAATAAGGGGGTTGAAGAAATCGGCATCTAGGATCTATAAGGGTAAAATTAAATTTTTCAATGGTCTGGACCCGCTGGCCGGATAAATAAACTCCGGACCAATAAAAAAGGGCCGCATAAGCGACCCTTTTTCTATTCAGTTGCTGTTTCAGGCGGATATTAACAGATATACCCTATGTTAAAAACAACCTGTAACAGAAGTGGAAATTAACGTTTCCAGCCTGAACCTTTTTCTTCGTGAGCCATATCCAGAATCTGAACGGCTTTATCCATGTAGTCATTCTTATAGGTTTCTAAAGGATGACCGGCACCTGGATTGTAGTAATCATCAGGATGCATACCATTTTCATGCTCAAATTTGATAAATTCTCTTTGCATTTTAAGTAATTCTTGAATCAGTTCTGCTTTAGTGCTCATTTCATATCTCCGAAAAACTGAATTAAACTCAGTTATAAGCTAAATATTTCGACATAATATATCTGAGAAGATTCTAATATACTATATCTACAATGGGTAGTGTTGAATGATAATTAAAATTTTGTTCATTCAGGTTAATGGCGTATTAATAACCGCCTTTACGCTTGCTTTCTGGTAAGCCTGAAATACGGCCACCCTGTTTGCTGGGATCTTTTGGAAACAGATCATACAGATCTTTAGAACCAATCTTTTCACCCCAAGTTGCACTCATTTCTTTAATCATGGTGCGGGTATTGGGTTGCTTGCCGCCATTATTGATGTACTGGTCACGCAGGTAGTTAATAAGATCCCAGTGTCTGTCTGTCAGCTCAATCCCTTCTGCTGCTGCCATGTGTTTTGCCAGATCTTCACTCCAGTCATTAAAGTCGACTAGGTAACCGTTAGGGGTGGTTTCTATTTCTTTACCTTCAAAAGTAATGGCCATGAATCTGCTCCGTAAACTTATATTGGATAAAACATTATTAGATAAAATACGATAATAAAGTTAGATTTATTATCACTCAAAACTTAATAAATTGAATAAGAAATGATATATTAGTTAAAAATAAAAAACACCTCTCAAAAGAGATAGGCTGTATATTTATTGATACCGGCTAATCGGCGTTAACTACGGTGATCCCTTTCTGGGGGATGAATACCCCGCAGCCGTAACTATAAAAGTCACCTACCCCGTTTTCCTGCAGGAGAATCGATTCTTCAGGACTTATGTCCGCTATCATCAGGCTACGGGTTTTAATCGGGCCGCTGGGTGTGCTTAAAGTATGAGACTTGCCGCATAACATTTTACGCACATCAATATCCATGGCCTGGATCTGCTGGTAAATGACCTTTAAAAAAGCCTCTTCATCATTATCGGTATCCGGAACATGGACATGACGGGAAACCAGTGTCGTTAAGGTGCTTAATAACTGCTGTTCAGATGGACCAAACGTTAACTCGAAGCCGTCCACGGTAATTTTTTTACCGGTCAGAGTCCGGGTATCTTCTATGCGGTGTCTGGGTACCCTCAGTTTCAGCCGGGTACGGCGGGAAAGCTGAATGACTTCATCTTCAAATTCATCAGAACGTATCCAGCCGTTTCCCGATTGCGGGATATAAATATGATGCACCGCACATTGAGATTCCTCCTTGAACCAGGGCAGAATTTCATTAATAGCATTGGTCAGGGACCAGGCATGATCCAGTTTGATCTGTTTACAATTCAGTTTAAAGGATAAATCGACGACTTTATCCGGTGCCTGAAATTCCTGCGGCTTTTCTTCTTCACTCCAGAACATTAAATTCTCTCATTAACTACTATAAGTATTTATCATAACAATTGATCACAACTACAATGGGTATAACCTGTT
>JANELJ010000152.1 GCA_024511395.1 Gammaproteobacteria bacterium
AAGGCTTTGTTATTGGCGCTCAAAGTTGTCCGGGCAATCCTTATGATGGACATACCTTGCTGCCACAACTGGAACAGATAAAACAGTTTACAGCCGTACAACCGGAACAATGCTTTGTTGATCGGGGCTATCGTGGACATGAGGTAAAAGATACGAAAGTTTTTATCTCAGGTCAGAAGCGAGGCGTTACCCGAAGTATTAAAAAGGCATTAAAACGGCGCAGTGCGATTGAGCCTGAAATCGGTCATATGAAAAACGATGGCCGTTTAGACCGCTGCTACCTCAAAGGTGCAGTCGGTGATGCCATTAATGTGGTTATGCTTGATGTCAGGCTTAAAACGGTATTATTCAGGTTGAACTAAATAACGGGCTGCATCGACGCGCCAATGACACTGAGCTACTCTCCTGTTTTGCCATTATCGATATTGATCATTTCAAACAGATTAATGACCGTTTTGGACATCTTTATGGTGATGAAGTGCTGCTGCATTTTGCCCAGCAGGCACAGGCTTTTTTCCGTCAGGATGACCTGGTGTTCCGTTACGGTGGTGAAGAATTTGTGGTAATTTTGCAGAATGTGGAAGAACAGAGCGCCAAAAACGTTTTTGAGCGTTTCAGACAACATATTGAGAACTATCATTTTCCCTAGGTTCCCCAGGTGGGCCAGGTCACTGTCAGTATTGGTATCACCCGTCTGGATACCAGCATGCTGCAGTCTGAAATTATAGATCGTGCTGACCATGCCCTGTACTATTATTAAAGAGCATGGGCGCAATAATATAGTCTGTTATGAGACATCGGTGGAAGAAGAGAAGTTAACGGAAATAAAAGTCGAGAATGATATAGAACTTTTTTGATTTATTCATACAAAGCTTTAATTTCCTTTTTAAATCGTTCCAGTATTTTAGGCCGTTTGGCTTTTAAGGTAGGCGTCAGCAGTCCATCCTCTACCGTCCAAGGTTCCAGTGTTAATATCACCTTGCGGATTTTTGCATAGCCGGGAAAATCATGCAGTACCGTGCGTAAATGGCACACAATATGATTGTGGATGACTTTATCCTGTAAATTATTCTTATCAAACGGATCAAGATTATGTTCTTGGGCAATATGCACCCATTGTTCAGAATTTAATACCAAGACAGCACTGAGATAGGCTTCGCCTTCACCAAGCATCATGGCATGATCATAAAGTGGGTCCATAACAATAGCGTTTTCAATATCCGTGGGTGGAATTTTTTCACCATTGGACATAATAAGAATATCTTTAAGGCGGCCGGTAATATAAACATGGCCTGTTTTTTCATCAATACGGGCTTGGTCACCTGTGTGGAACCAGCCATCGGGGTCAATGGCTTCGGCCGTAGCTGCATGATTGTTCCAGTAGCCCATCATAACGCCAGGGCTTTTAATTAACAGCTCATCGTTTTCACCGATTTTCATTTCCATGCCTTCCAGTGGGTGACCAATGGAACGTGGATCATTATTGTCCAAGCGGTTAAAACTGGCCACAGGACTGGTTTCTGTCAGCCCATAGCCCTGAATTAACTGCAGGTCCAGTCCGATAAAGGTTTTGGCCACTGGGTAGGGGATGGCAGCGCCGCCGGTAGCCGCCAGGCGTAAACGACCACCGAATTTCTGCATGACCTTGTCTGCAACTAGGTGTTTCATTACTGGCCATATCAGGCAGGCCAGGCAGAACATGGAGCGTCCCTGCTGATACTGAAAGCGCCGCCAGCCGGTATTAACCGTCAGGCGGAATAAAGCTCGTTTAATGGGTGAGCCCTTAAGCAGGGTATTTTCAATTTTGGCATAGACCTGCTCATAAATACGGGGTACTGAGATCAGTAAAGTGGGTTTAATGGTGATCAGATCATCGGCCAATAACTGGATAGAACGGGCAAAGGCCACCTGGCAGCCGGCCATAACCGTCAGATAGTAGCCCAGGTTACGTTCAAAAGTATGGGACATGGGCAGAAAAGATAAAAACAGATCATCATGGCGCACCTTCAGACCGGTGCCTGACGGATAGGCAATGGATAGAATATTATGATGATTCAGCATAACCCCCTTGGGTTTGCCAGTGGTGCCTGAGGTATAAACAATAGTAGCCAGTTCTTTTGGGTTACCTTTGCGTTTATGCAAAACATGACCTTCCTCGGGTAGCCATTGCTGACTGGTAGTGACTCTGTCAGACTCATGGGCTATTTTATCTTCTGTGGTATCTACCAGTACCACTCTTTTTAAGGTGGCGTTATCCGTACATTTGTCACGCAGCCGGCGCCACTGGCTGATATCCTGTACCACCAGCAGTTTTATGGCGGCATCTTCCAGGATATAGGCAATATTGTCTGGGCGGTCTTCAAGGTATAAGGGAACCACCACTATACCCAGCCCCAGAGCAGCTTGATCCACCGCCACCCATTCCTTGCTGTTTTTCATTAAGATACCAACACGATCACCGCTTTCCAGGTCTTCTCCCAGCATGGCCTTCTGCCACCTGCCGACCAGCATGGCCATTTCATTCCAGGTGGTTTCTTCCCAGCTTTTAGTGGCTTTGTGGTATTGAATATAGGCAATCTCATCAGCAGAACGGGAGGTGCGTTCATAAAAAAGCCCGTCCAGTGTTTCGGCTTCTTCAATTGTTATCATTGCTTTGGAGTTTGCTGTGGCCATATATTCGGGCTTCCTGATGGGTGATTAAGATTCTAAATATGAAACATCCATATTTCATTGTTTTGAGTGTAAAATATAGCATATTTCATGTTTATAGTAAGCCGTATAGTGTATTTAAAACGGCGCTTTAAAGGAGTTATTTTGAATATTATTTTAAATGATGAATCCCGCACAGTAGCGGAAAACTGTACTGTGCAGCAATTACTGGCTGATATGGATATAGTCGGTCAGCGCCTGGCGGTTGAGGTGAATGAAGAGATAGTTCCCAAAAGCCGTCACGACAGTTTTGTGTTCAGTGAAGGTGACAAGGTGGAAATTGTGCATGCAATTGGCGGTGGCTAAGAGTATTGGACAGTGAATATTAAATTCAGGATAATGTCTCTCTTTTGGAATTTTAGATTATTAACAGATTCAGGATAAATAATGCAAGATGATACCTTAATTATAGCGGGTAAAGCATACAGCTCCCGTTTGCTGGTCGGAACCGGTAAGTACAAGGATATGGATGAGACACGCGAAGCCATTGAAACCAGTGGTGCTGAAATTGTTACGGTGGCTATTCGTCGTACCAATATCGGGCAGAATCCTGATGAGCCAAATCTTCTGGATGTTATTTCACCAGACAAATACACCATTTTACCTAATACGGCTGGTTGCTATACGGCAAAAGACGCTGTGCGTACCTGTCAGCTGGCACGGGAATTACTGGACGGGCATGACCTGGTTAAGCTGGAAGTGCTGGGTGATCAGAAAACCTTATACCCCAATATGGTGGATACTATTGAAGCGGCCGAATTGCTGATTAAAGATGGCTTCAAGGTCATGGTGTACACCAGTGATGATCCTATTATAGCCAAATGCCTGGAAGAAATGGGCTGTGTGGCGGTTATGCCTCTGGCCGGCCTGATTGGTTCCGGCCTAGGGATCTGTAATCCGCATAATATCCGCCTGATCATTGAAAATGCCGAGGTGCCCATTCTGGTGGATGCTGGTGTGGGTACGGCATCAGATGCTGCCATTGCCATGGAGCTGGGCTGTGATGCGGTGTTAATGAATACCGCCATTGCCGGAGCTAAAAATCCGGTACTAATGGCATCGGCCATGAAAAAAGCTATTGAAGCTGGTCGTGAAGCCTTTCTGGCCGGACGGATGCCGAAAAAAGCCTATGCCAGTGCATCCTCCCCGATTGACGGCACGTTTTTTTAATTGCAGATAAATACGGATTGATACTGTGGCTGTAGAACATCCCCGCACCATTAAAAGCTATGTGGTTCGTTCCGGGCGCATGACGCCCGGACAGGAAAAAGCCTACCAGGAAAACTGGTCACAATATGGTGTAGAAGCTGACGGTCGGTTGCTGGATTTTCAGCACCTTTATGGTCGAGATGCTCCGGTTATTCTGGAAATCGGCTTTGGTATGGGGGACTCCCTGTTTGAAATGGCCGAGAATAATCCGCATAACAATTACCTGGGTATCGAGGTACATAAACCGGGAGTAGGCCGGTTGCTGGGTAATATTAAAAAGCAAGCACTTACTAACCTGAAGGTAATGAAGTCTAACGCCATTGAGGTATTAAGCAAACAGATCCCTGATGCAAGTTTAAGCGCAGTGTATCTGTTTTTTCCTGATCCCTGGCATAAAACCCGGCACCATAAACGACGTATTGTGCAGGATGATTTTATCCAGCTGGTGTGCCGTAAATTGCAGCCCGGCGGCCACTTTCATATGGCAACGGACTGGCAGAATTATGCCGAACATATGCTGGAACATATGCAAAGAGCTGAAGGTTTTGAAAATGAATCACCCGATGGAACCTATATTCCCCGCCCGGACTATCGTCCGATCACAAAGTTTGAACGGCGAGGCGAGCGCCTGGGACATTGTGTCTGGGATATATTATTTACTAAAACTGCAGCACCATGAATTTGACCATTGATCTGATACCGGCAACATGGATTATTCTGGCCGATTTTTTATTGCTCCCGATACTGTTTCTGGCTTTTTATACCCTTCCAAAACAATGGTTCAGTCGCCATTACAATATCTTTTTTGCCACCTGCGTAGTATTAATGCTGCTCTGGTCCATGAAGGCCGGCATTCATACCGGAATGGAATACCATTATCTAGGGGCAACCCTGATGACTCTGATGTTCGGCTGGCAACTGGCGGTGCTAGGGGTAATGATTGAGGTCAGTGTTCTGGTGATCCGGGATATAATCGAGTGGCAGGTATTTGCAGCCAATGTGTTTTTAATGGGCATAATCCCCATTACCATTACCAGCATAGTATTAAAACTGGTAGAGCGGATTGAACCCAATCATTTTATTATCTACTTTTTTATCGGCATGTTTGCCAATGCCATGATCACCATTGCCGTTTCGGTTTATATCGCCTCAATGGTCATGGTAGCCAGCGGTACCTATAGTTATGCCTTTGTCACCTATGAATACACACCCTATATCTTCCTGATGATCTACCCCGAAGCCTTTCTGACCGGCCTGGCCATGATTATCCTGATCGTAAACCACCCCCAATGGGTCCGCTCCTTCGACGACAACAAATACCCCTATGGCAGTAAGGAATAAAAATATCACCCACTCCTCCACACCTGGGAGTGCAGGCAAAAGCGCTACACTCTTTCTTAAAGCTGGTTAGCGTTCAGAAAGAGCCAGAGCAAAATTATTTATCTTTAAATTTGTGCAAAATATTTTAAAAATTTACTTGACTGAACTAAAGTTTAGAGCGACAGCTCACCCTTGAGAGTCCTGTTTCGCTCATACGTTCTTTAACAATTTGTTTGTAACCAGCTGTTTTAAAATTGTTTTTATAACAAATCTTCAAATCGCCTTAAAATATCCGTATCCGGCGGGTGGAATTTTTGGGACTTACTATCCCACCAGTCCCTGACCCTAACCTGCGAAAAATACCTTATCAGTCCCATTCGTATTCTTCCGG
>JANELJ010000019.1 GCA_024511395.1 Gammaproteobacteria bacterium
CGCTGAACGCTGAACGCTGAACGCTGAACGCTGAACGCTGAACGCTGAACGCTGAACGCTGAACGCTGAACGCTGAACGCTGAACGCTGAACGCTGAACGCTGAACGCTGAACGCTGAACGATAATAAAACGTAGAAATACTCTCACTCCAGCCGGACTCATCAAACAATACCTGATAAAGTTTTTCATCCCACTTATGTCCCCATGGCCCGGTTTTCATCAAATGCTTACTATAGCCCCGCTGAACACCGGGTGGGATAAAACCAAAGGGAATACCGTTAATTAATACTGCGACTGAGCGACCGTCATGACTCCATTTAAATTCAAAAATGTCAGACTGTAGCGGCGTAAATTCGGCATGTGGGTGGGCATAACTGGCCACAGCGGGAGGTGAGGAGGTCCGATATTTACGAATTTCAGATTCCTGTGGTGCGGTAATCCGGTTGTAAATCCAGCAGTCAGCTGTAACAACCGGGCTGTTGGGATTAGTGACATATAACCATGCAGAGTGGCCACTGTCATCAAAGCGCGCCTGTTTTTTTGAAACGGGATGCTTTTCAAACAGTAAAGTGGTTTTTTCCATAGTGGACATTGGCTTTACCTGTGCATTCAACCTTCACTGACCCAATGACCGGATTTTCCGCCAGCTTTTTCCAGCAGGCGGACATTGCCCATTACCATACCTCGATCTACGGCCTTGCACATATCATAAATCGTTAGCAAGGCAATCTGGGTGGCAGTAAGTGCTTCCATTTCAACCCCAGTTTTACCGTCGGTTTCTACAGTACAGGTACAAACCACCTTATGTTTGTCTTCAATAACGTCCAGTTCCAGATCCACATGAGTTAAAGCCAGCGGATGGCATAAGGGGATTAAATTTGCAGTTTGTTTGGCCGCCATAATGCCGGCAATACGGGCAATACCCAGGACATCCCCTTTTTTATGATTACCCTGCACAATTAAGGCCAGTGTTTCCGGCTCCATGGTGATATCACCAGACGTCACCGCCCGGCGATGGGTAATGTCCTTGGCTCCGACATCCACCATATGGGCTTCGCCCTTATTATTAAAATGTGTTAGTTTGCTCATGTGTTTAATGTGTTGTTTTATTATTAATTATAATTTTATACACCGAAAAACTATTAAAATATTATTAATATTTTAATGATGATTCTGCTTTATAAGATATGCTTATTTCGGTATATTACTATAAGATTATACAAAAGTGACTAGGGAATATCCCTTTTTTACTTAACTTTTTAGTTACATTAGATGAGGTCATTGTAGGTATTGTGGGTATAGCCGTTAAATTTTTTGCCAGTATGCGGGATCTAATGGGTGATGATAGAGAACTGGATGCTCAAATAGTTCAGCAGCATAATATTAAAACTGTCGATGATATCTGGAACTATTGCGTAGAAGGCAAAGAGCGCCCGGCTAATGTGCTGGTGGCCGTTAATATGGACTATGTTGACGGCACAACATTAGTAAAAGACGGTGATGAAGTGGCCTTTTTCCCGCCGGTTACCGGAGGTTAAGCATGAGCGTAGTTATTCTCCCTGAAGCCTTTAACCCCTGGCAGTTACTCGAAGATTACCAGCAGAAAATATCCGAACTGAACGGCAAATATGGTGCAACAGCCGTTTTTGTGGGCACCATGCGAGATTTTAATGAAGGGGACAATGTTTCACAGATGTTCCTGGAATACTACCCCGGTATGACCGAAAAACACCTGGAAAAAATCTGCACTCAGGCCACCGCCGATTACGGCTTACTGGAATCCCTGGTTGTACACCGGGTGGGCGAAATAAACCCCAACGACCCCATTGTACTGGTCGCTGTCTGGACTGCCCACCGCAAACAGGCCTTCGAAGCCTGCCGCGAAATCATGGAAGACCTGAAATCCAGAGCCCCATTCTGGAAAAAAGAACAACTAAACACTGGAAAAAACCGCTGGGTAGAAAAAAACACCAAGGGCTATTAAGCTCTTTCTGAACGCTGAACACTAAAGCATCTGCCCCATACTAACCCTATCCACCCGATTCAAATCCTTTACCGTACGCATATTTCTAAACCCATATTCTTTCAATAACCCATGTACCGCTTCTGCCTGAGTATAACCATGCTCCAGCATTAACCATGTCCCGGGTTTAAGATAATTACGACTGTCGTTAATGATCTGCCTGATAGCAGCCAGCCCGTTTTCATCAGCCAGCAGGGCACTTTGTGATTCAAATCGTTGTACATTAGTCTCAAGTAAAGGATCATCAGGGGCTATATAAGGCGGGTTAGAGACTATAAGATCAAATTGATACTCAGGAATGTTTTCAAACCAGTCTGAGCGACAAAACTGAATATTAGGCAGTTGTAAGCTTTCGGCATTACTGCGAGCCACTTCCAGAGCCTGTGCAGAAGCGTCGCTTGCCAATACTTCGGCATCCGGGCGTTCTGAGGCAATAGCCAGAGCAATAGCACCGCTGCCGGTCCCCAGATCCAGTACCTTTACAGGTGTATGTAAGGGCAGCTTATCTAGGGCACATTCTACCAGTAATTCGGTTTCCGGTCGGGGAATAAGGGTGTCCGGGCTGACTTTCAGACTAAAGTCCCAGAAATCTTTTGTGCCGGTGATATAGGCAACGGGTCTGCCCTGAGCTCTTTGCTTAAGACTATCCAGATAATGCTGTATCTGAGCACTGGAAAGTGCATGTTCCGGCCAGGTTAGCAACCAGGTTTTGGTTTTTTTTTGTTGAGAATTGGGGGCAGAGCTATGATTCATAGCATCCAGTAATAAAATTTCACAATCCAACTTCAGAGTATCACTGTCCAGCCCGGCTTGCTGCAGTTGCTCTATCCCCAGTTTAATGGCCTGCTGAACGGTTAGTTTTTCCATAAACGGCTTTAATCTTCCGACATGGATGCCAGCAGTTCGGCCTGATATTCGCTCAGTAACGGGTCAATAATGGCGCCTAGATCGCCATTCATGATTTCTTCGAGCTTATAGAGCGTCAGATTAATGCGGTGATCAGTAACCCGACACTGTGGATAATTATAGGTTCGGATACGTTCAGAGCGGTCGCCGCTGCCGACTTGTAGTTTGCGGTCTGCCGCCTGTTCAGACTGCTGTTTTTCCTGTTCTGCATCCAGCAGTCGGGAGGACAGCATGGACATGGCCTTGGCCTTATTTTTATGCTGTGAACGTTCTTCCTGGCACTCTACTACTACACCGGTAGGCAGGTGGGTAATACGGATGGCTGAATCGGTTTTATTGACATGCTGACCTCCGGCACCGGATGCGCGGAAGGTATCAATGCGTAAATCCTTGGGGTTAATATCAATGGCTTCCACTTCATCCACTTCAGGAATAATGGCCACCGTACAGGCGGAGGTATGTACCCGACCCTGGGATTCGGTTTCCGGCACCCGCTGTACCCGATGAGCACCGGATTCAAATTTCAGTTTGGAGAAGGCACCATGGCCAACGATGCGCGCAACAATTTCCTTATAACCGCCATGATCACCAGGGTTTTCCGACATGACTTCTACTGTCCAGTTCTGGATTTCAGCATAGCGGCTGTACATTTTAAATAAATCACCGGAAAAAATGGCGGCCTCATCACCACCGGTTCCGGCCCGGATTTCCAGGTAAATATTATGGTCATCATTGGGATCTTTGGGCAGCAGCATTTTTTGTAAATCCAGAGATAATTGTTCCTGAAGCTGTCGGGCCTCCTGGATTTCTTCTTCTGCCATGGCTTTCATTTCCGGATCACTGTCATCCAGCATTTCCGTAGCAGATTCTATGGTGTCTGCGGCTTTCTGGTACTGTCTGAATTTTTCCACTACCGGGCTGAGTTCAGCATATTCTTTAGACAGTTCGCGAAAACGGTTCTGATCATTCATAACCTCAGGCTGGGACAATAGCAGGGATATCTCTTCATGCCGTTCGGACAGGGTTTCAAGTTTACTTATAATGGATGCTTTCACTGCTTACTCTTATAAAATAGATAGTAAAAAATAGATGGTTCAGGTTCCGGGGAACAGAGTGTGGTTAATCAGGAAGCTGGAGCAGCTAACGGTTCCGGGGCAGATCAAACAATTCAATGGCCGCATCAATAAGCTCATTACGGTCATCCATACCGGCCTGTTTGATCTGGATACTCGGCTTATGGATCAGTTTATTGGTCAGCTGGCGAGCCAGTTCTTTTATAACCTGTTCGGCTTCTTTGCCGTTTTTAAGCTGTTTCAGGGCATTGGCAACAGCCTTATCCCGTATGTCTTCAGCGTGTTCCCGGAATTCTCTCATAATGGCAATGGAGTCTAGGGAACGCAGCCAGTTCATAAAATGGCTGACTTCCACATCAATAATTTCTTCTGCCTTGAGTGCGGCTTCCTGGCGGGATTTCAGGCCTTCATCAATGATCTCCTTGAGATCATCCACGGTATATAAAAACACATCTTCCAGCTCACTGACTTCTTCTTCAATATCCCGAGGTACCGCAATATCGACCATAAAAATAGGGGCATGTTTACGTGCTTTAATGGCTGATTCCACAGCGCCTTTACCCAAGATAGGCAGCTGACTGGCAGTAGAAGAGATAACAATATCCGCTTCCGCCAGGTGATTAGGCAATTTGCTGAGTGAAATGGCATAACAGTTAAATTCCTGGGCCAGGGTATGGGCTTTTTCGACGGTCCGGTTAGCAATAATAATACGGCCAATGCCGGATTCGTTCAGATGCCGTGCAACCAGTTCAATAGTTTCGCCGGCACCAATGAGCAGCGCGGTATGATGCTGAAAATTACTGAAAATCTGTTTGGCCAGGCTGACCGAAGCAAATGCCACGGAAACCGGACTTGCGCCAATGGCGGTATCGGTACGTACCTGCTTGGCACAGCTGAAGGTATGCTGGAATAATTTGTGTAGAAACTGGCCGATGGTGCCGCTTTCTTTGGCCACAGAAAAAGCCGTTTTTAGCTGGCCTAGAATCTGCGGCTCACCCAGTACCAAGGAGTCCAGGCCGCTGGCAACGCGCAGCATATGGCGCACGGCCTCTTTTTCAGGGTGCAGATACAGGTATTCTGTGATATCAGTATCTTCCAGGTCATGGTGCTTTTTCAGCCAGGTGATCAGGGCATCAATAGCCGCTTCTGATTCACCATCATTACAGTTGAGCTGGCAGTAGAGTTCAGTACGGTTACAGGTGGATAAAATCACGGCTTCATTAACGGCATCCTGATCAGTCAGGTCTTTTAAAGCCATAGGTATAGTATCAGGGGCAAAAGAAAGCTGTTCCCTGATTTTGACCGGAGCCGTTTTGTGATTAATACCAAGTGCAAGCAGCGACATAGAAATCTATCTGGTAAACCTTAGTGCATTGTTTTGTACGTTGTTTTCAGGTGTTCCTGAAAACAGCGTTCTTAAAAAATGTATTCTTATAAAACCTGTTCTTGAAAACCCGTTATAAAAATAGGCTTTAAAAGGATTCTCTAATTATCTGATATAAACAGGGCATTTTGCGTAAATTTCACCCAAAACTCAAGCAATCTCGCATTTTAATATAAAATTTTAGCCAAATTTAGCATGATTATGGTATAAACTTGTTAAATGAATAAGGGGCAGGAGCCAACTTGAACTTATGTGCTTAAAGTTAGTCTTATACTAATCAGTCCAATGCCTCATATTAGTAATGTTCGTAGAATAAATTAAGGATCTAACTCTTTTGTTTAATAAGTTGTTTAAAATAATTACCAGAAAACTTACTGTTTCACAGACACTGTTCTGGCCATTCGTCTTATCTTTTATTGTACTTGCCTCTGGCTGTGCATCCGTAGCAGATAAAACAGAGAGCACAGCAACTTTTGCTAACACAAACAAACAGGCTGCAGAAACCAGTGCGAAGGAAACTTCTGCTGGTCATAAGTCCACCGCTGATAATATTCCAGGTACAGAACTGGACTCTAAACTGCTTTATGATCTGTTGCTGGCAGAAATGGCGCTGCAGCGCAACGATTATGATCTGGCCTTTAAAAAATACTACGAAGCGGCCAAAAAGACTCGGGACAGCCGTCTGGCCAAAAAGGTCACTCGGGTAACCTTGTTTTCCAAAAACGATGAACAAACCTTTAAGGCCGTTAAGCTCTGGTCAGAATTGCAGCCGGATAATATTGATGTACTGCAGATCTACGCATCTTCACTGATAAACCGAAAACAGGATCAGGAAGCACTGAAGTACCTGAAAAAAATCATGATTAAAAGTCGTGATTTTGATGAAGGTTTTCAGCGGGCAGTGGGTTTACTGGATACTATAAAAGAACCTTCACGACTGACATCATTGTTTGCTGAACTGGCCAAAGGCCATGAAGACCGTGTGATTGTTAAACTGAACCAGGCCAAATTATCCTTTAAGCTGGGTGATAATGTCGGTGCAGAGCGTCATCTGAATGAAGCTCTGGCAATAAATCCGGATTACTTGGAAGCCAGCATGCTTAAAATTCAGTTGCTGAAAAAACAGCACCGTCCGCAGGAAGCCATTGCCTTGCTGGAAAAACTGCTGAAAAAACAGCCGGAAAATATTAATCTGGGGCTGGAACTGGTGCGTATGCTGGTGGCTCAGAAGCAGGTTAAAAAAGCCGATAGGCAAATTAAATGTCTGGCCAGTATGGATATTAACCCGGAAGTGATTTTTGCTATCAGCCTGCTGGCCATTGAAATCAACCAACTGGATGATGCAAAAAAGTCCCTGGAACGGCTGTATAAGTACCGCCTGTATGCCAGTGAAGCCGCTTATTTTATTGCTCAACTGGAAGCCAGCCGGGAAAACTACGCTGAAGCTGCAACCTGGTTTAAGCGGGTTAAACAGGGCCGTTATACTTTTGAAGCCTATCTGGGACTGGCTATTGTTTATTCCCAGCAGGAAAAATTTGATCAGGCCTTTAAATTGCTGGATCATTCACAGGCCGGCAACAGCAAACAGAGTCTGGAAATCCTGCAGATTAAAGCTGAAGTTTATGCTCAGGCCAAAAACTATAAAAAAGCCTATGAGATTTATACTCAGGCATTAAAAATTGCGCCCAATAACCATGACCTGCTTTACGGCCGGGCCATGCTGGCCGAAAAATTTGACCGCATTGATTTACTGGAAAAAGATTTACATGCCATTCTGGCCGAAAATCCCAAAGACAACCAGGCGCTCAATGCCCTGGGTTATACACTGGCGGATCGTACCGATCGTTACCAAGAAGCCCTGCAGTACATAGAGCGGGCTCTGAAAATTAATCCTGAAGATATTGCAACCCTGGACAGTATGGGCTGGGTACTGCATAAACTGGGGCGTAATGAGGAAGCTCTGAGCTATCTTAAAAAAGCCTACGATAAGGACAATGACCCTGAAATTGCCGCTCACTATGGTGAAGTACTCTGGGTACTGGGTAAAACGGAACAGGCCCGTGCTATCTGGCACAAAGCCCTGAAAAAATACCCCCAACATGAAGTCCTGGTGGGCACTACCATCCGTTACCTGAAATAAAGGCCAGCCATTCATGCTCAAGTATAGACAGTATGGCAGTAGCGCCCTGTTGCTGCTTTTACTGCTCAGCCTTTCAGCGTGTACCATGCTTGAAACACCACAAACCGGGAATTTACCGGTTTATGAAACAACCATTCCACAGGCCTGGACAGTCAATGGCCGTATCAGCGTGATCCGCGGTGAAGAAAACTGGTACGCCCGTTTTAGCTGGATACAGCAGGGCAATGATTTTCAAATCCGCTTTACCGGTCCCCTGGGGGAAACAAGCTTACAGGTCAGCCAGACCGCTTCAGATGTACGCTTAAACACGTCCTCGGTAGCCAAAAAAGGTGACGATCTGGAACAGCTGATTTTACAGGAAACCGGCTGGGTTTTCCCGGTATCCTCCCTTCGCTACTGGCTGCACGGTCAACCAGAACCTTCAGCGACAGCAAAAATTCAGTATAATAAGACAGCTCAAATCCGGGAAATTGATCAGCAGGGCTGGCACATTCAGTACACTCGATGGATGTCCGTGGCTGAAAGTGCAACAGCTAAAAAAGTATTACCTAAAAAGCTGGTTATTACCCGGGACGATCTGAAAATTAAAATTATTATCAGCCAGTGGCTGCTGGCGCAACACTCTTTGCAGCTGTCAAACTGAACTATCATTAAAAAAACAGGCAGGAAAAACACCTTTGAAAAAAATATGGCGGGCACCGGCCAAAATTAACCGTTTCTTACATATTACCGGTCAGAGAGAAGACGGTTATCATGAACTACAGACTATTTTCCAGTTTCTTGACTATGCCGATGAACTCAGTTTTGATGTGTGTGATGATAGTGAAATAGTACTTGAAACCCCGCTGGCTGGTGTGGCCGATAAAGATAACCTAGTGGTAAAAGCCGCCCGATTATTACAGCAGAAATCCAGTCATCCCAAAGGTGTTAATATCCGTATCAGTAAAAAACTGCCCATGGGCGGTGGTCTGGGCGGCGGCAGCAGCGATGCGGCTACGACTCTGGCGGCATTGAACCAGCTCTGGAATATAAACCTTAATAAGGATGAACTGGCTCACCTCGGGCTTGTACTGGGGGCCGATGTCCCCATTTTTGTCCATGGTTATGCGGCTTGGGCTGAAGGTGTCGGTGAAAATTTATCCCCTGTACAGCTTGATGAACCCTGGTATGTAATATTGATCCCTAGGGTTTCAGTTTCTACAGCAAAAATATTTTCCTCAGCTAATTTAAAAAGAGACTGTTCACCACTGGATATTAACCGTTTTAAGGAAGGTGAAGGGATTAATGTCTGCGAAGATGTGGTCTGCCAGCAATACCCGGAAGTTGGTGAAGCTATTCTATGGCTGTCTCAGTTCGCACCAGCCAGAATGACTGGCACAGGTGCCTGTGTTTTTGCCACGGTAGAATCAGAAGCCCAGGCGCAGGAAATTTTACAGCAAAAGCCTGATCAAATAGACGGCTTTTATGCCCGAGGATGTAATATTTCTCCTTTATATTCACAAAATTAAGAAACATATAATTATTCAGTATAAATTGGAATGCCTTAGAGTGACTGACTGCAGTACCTTGTTTACGGGGTTTTGAAAACATGGATGTTTTCACAAAGCGATACATGGATGTACTTGAGCGTCCCCGGAAACAAAGTACTGCAGCCAGTCACGGTCAGATATACTGAAAAATATAAAAAAATTAATTTTAGGTGTGACAAATAAAAAATTTCAGCGTATAATCCACCCACCTTTTTGGCAAGGCGTCATTTTTATATAGAATTTAGTATCTATGCGGGTTCTATTACTAAGTTGACTACCTGATATGTGACGATTAAAATCGAAAACATATTATGCTCGGTTATTGTTGGGCCGTCGCCAAGCGGTAAGGCACCAGGTTTTGATCCTGGCATGCGCAGGTTCGAATCCTGCCGGCCCAGCCACTTCTTTAAGAACAGAAAATTTACCGGACAAATTTTTTGTTGGCCAGGGTCTGCTAAGGCCATACAGGATAAAGGCTTCTTAACTTAATAAATAACCCCACTGAAATACTAGAAACGAATACAAAAAGCGTTTTAAATTAAGGCTTTTAAGATTAAATTTGCTACAATAACGGCAACTTAATTTCCACTGAGGAACAGACGGTGTCCGACTCAGACATGATGGTTTTTTCGGGAAATGCGAACCCGAAACTGGCAAAAGATATTTGCAGGCATCTGAGCATACCTTTGGGTAAGGCTTATGTCGATAAGTTCAGTGACAGCGAAATCATGGTTGAACTGATGGAGAATGTACGTGGAAAAGACGTATTTATTGTCCAGCCAACCTGTCAGCCTGCCAATGACCACCTGATGGAACTGATGGTCATGGGTGATGCCATACGTAGGGCATCAGCACGACGTATTACTGCGGTAGTACCGTATTTTGGTTATGCCCGCCAGGATCGGCGGCCGCGCTCAGCCAGGGTGGCCATTACCGCCAAGGTGGTGGCCAATATGATTTCCGGTGTCGGAATCAACCGGGTACTGACCGTTGATTTACATGCCGATCAGATCCAGGGCTTTTTTGATATACCGGTGGATAATGTGTATGCCTCACCTATTTTACTGGGTGATATCTGGCGTCAGAAATACCCTGACCTGATGGTGGTATCACCGGATGTCGGTGGTGTGGTTCGTGCCAGAGCACTGGCCAAGCGCTTGGATGATGCGGATCTGGCGATTATTGATAAACGCCGTCCCAAGGCCAATGTGGCCAAAGTAATGAATATTATCGGGGACGTTGAAGGACGTTCCTGTCTGCTGGTTGATGATTTGGTGGATACTGCTGGTACCCTGTGTAAAGCCGCTGCCGCTCTGAAAGAGCACGGAGCATCCAAGGTTATGGCTTATATTACCCACCCGGTATTATCCGGCTTGGCCATTGATAACCTCAATGCTTCGGAACTGGATCACCTAGTGGTTACAGACACTATTCCGCTGAAACCGGAAGCTGAAAAATGCACTAAAATCCGTCAGCTAAGCAGCGCCATGATTTTAGGCGAAACAATGATGCGCATTAACCGTGAAGAATCGGTCAGTTCGCTCTATATGGACTAATTAATCTTCATCCTTAATCCATCCCTACAGAGGGAGAGGATTCTTTATCCTTACACGCCCTCTCCCTCAGGGAGAGGGCTGGGGTGAGGGAACAAATTATGGGACTAATCCCATTACCGCCCTGTCATTGGTCGCGATGACAGGATCTATAGTCAGCTATGTAAATGGCCATAAATCCGCTTACATCGCCAGCTTTTTATTTTTTTATTTTGGAGAATCAACATGAGTGCAACATTTACTCTTGCTGCAGAACTTCGAGCTGACACAGGGAAGGGTGCGAGCCGCCGCCTGCGTCATGCCGGTAAGGTGCCTGCAATTATCTATGGTGCGAACAAAGAGCCGACTATGCTGGCCATCAGACATGATGACATTCTGCATTCGGTAGAAGACGAAGCGTTCTTCTCTCACATTCTGAAAATCGAAATCAAAGACGGTGAAACCGAAAAAGTCATTATCAAGGATTTGCAACGTCACCCGGCTAAAGTTCAGATCATGCACGCTGACTTTCAGCGTTTTGATGCTACCCAGTCCCTGCATGTAAATGTGCCTTTGCACTTTATTAATGAAGAAGATTGTGCTGGTGTTAAAGCCGGTGGTCTGATTGCTCACCTGATGACAGAAATTGAAGTTGCCTGTCTGGCAAAAGATTTACCAGAATATATTGAAGTCGATATGATTGATCTAGACACAGGTGAATCCATTCACATCACTGATCTGAAACTGCCTGAAGGTGTTACCAGTGTTGCCATGTCTCAGGGCGAAGGCCACGACCAGGCGATTGCTTCTATTCATACACCACGCGGTGATAAAGTTGACGAAGCAGGCGAAGAAGCTGCTGCTGCAGCTGACGAAAGCGAAGAAGAATAAGCTTCCGCTGATGTCTAACACTGCCGGGTGTTTTATAGCAAAGCATCTGGCAGTCTTTCTCATACCAAAATCTTATTACCATGCCTAATAATACAATTCAGATCATTGCAGGCTTGGGTAACCCCGGTAACGAATACGAAAATACCCGCCATAATGCCGGCTTCTGGTTTATTGATCATTTAGTGTATCAATACAATTTATTCCTGAAAAAAGAAAGCAAGTTTTTTGCTGAAGCAGCCAAAGTCAGTCTGGGTGCTGATAGCGTATGGTTAATTAAGCCTATGAATTTTATGAACCGCAGTGGTCAGTCCATAGTACGGCTGGCGCAGTTTTATAAAATCAAACCGGAACAGATCCTGGTTGTGCATGATGAACTGGATCTGTCGCCTGGTACGGTCAGGTTAAAGCAGGGTGGTGGCCATGGCGGGCATAATGGCTTACGTGATACTATTAACCAGTTAGGCAGTAAAGATTTTTATCGCCTGCGCCTAGGTATCGGGCACCCCGGTTCTAAGGAACAGGTGGTTGGTTATGTACTGGGCAAAACGCCGGCCAGTGAAAAACAGCTGATAGAATCAGCAATAGATAAAACAATGGATGCTCTGGAGCTGATCATTAGCGGTGATATGCAAAAAGCCATGAATCAGCTGCATGCAAAATAACTAATTCAGTCCCTTGCTTTCTATTCCCTCTCCCTTCGGGAGAGGGCTAGGGTGAGGGTAAAAAAAAGAGATAAAACATGGGATTTAAATGTGGAATCGTTGGCCTGCCTAATGTAGGTAAATCAACTCTTTTCAATGCTTTGACCAAAGCTGGAATACAGGCCGAAAACTACCCGTTCTGTACCATAGAACCTAATGTGGGTATTGTACCCATGCCGGATCCGCGTCTTAATGCCCTGGCCGATATTGTCAAACCGGAACGGATAGTCCCGACTTCTATGGAATTTGTCGATATTGCCGGCTTGGTGGAAGGCGCTTCAAAAGGTGAAGGACTGGGCAATAAATTCTTGGCCAATATCCGGGAAACTGATGCCATTGCCCATGTGGTATGCTGTTTTGAAAATGATGATATCGTACATGTCTCCGGAAAAATTGATCCCATTGATGATATAGAAATTATCAATACCGAACTGACTCTGGCGGATCTTGAAAGTGTGGAAAAAGCCCACCTTAAAGCCGTCAAAAATTCCAAAAGCGGCAATAAAGAAGCTCTGGCCAGAAAAAACCTGCTGGAAAAGATCAAAGATCATCTGGAAAAAGGTGAAACGGCAAGAACCTTGGAGCTCAGTGATGATGAGAAAAAAGAAATCCGCAATCTGCAATTACTGACTTTAAAACCCACGGTTTACATTGCCAATGTCAATGAAGATGGTTTTGAAAACAACCCCTATCTGGAACAGGTTCAGGCGTATGCCGATAAGGAAGGTTCGGGTGTGGTCAGTGTGTGTGCAGCCATTGAAGCCGAAATGGTGGAACTGGATGAAGAAGAACTTAAAGAATTTCTGGACGATTTGGGTCTGGAAGAACCGGGATTAAATCGGGTGATCAGGGCAGGTTATAAACTGCTTAACCTGCAAACCTATTTTACCGCCGGAGTAAAAGAAGTTCGTGCCTGGACTATTCCAGTGGGCGCTACAGCGCCTAAAGCCGCTGTCGTCATTCACACTGATTTTGAACGGGGCTTTATCCGTGCAGAAGTGATTGCCTACGATGATTTTATTGAATATCAGGGCGAAGCCGGAGCCAAAGAAAAAGGCAAGCTGCGTATAGAAGGCAAAGATTATGTCGTTCAGGACGGCGATGTTCTGCACTTCCGCTTTAATGTCTAAATAATCAGGCCTCTGGTCGGCAATACAAAATATTAAT
>JANELJ010000153.1 GCA_024511395.1 Gammaproteobacteria bacterium
ATAATACGCCCTGGCGAAAGAATACACCCATTACTGCCGGAAGAATACGAATGGGATTGATAAGGTATTTTTCGCAGGTTAGGGTCAGGGACTGGTGGGATGGTAAGTCCCAAAAATTCCAGCCACCGGATACAGATATTTTAAGGCGATTTGAAGATTTGTTATAAAAACAATTTCAAAACAGCTGGTTATAAACAAATCGTTAAAGAACGTATGAGCGAAACAGGACTCTCAAGGGTGAGCTGTCGCTCTAAACTTTAGTTAAATTAACAATCACCGCAATAATAATACCCATCATCCAGCCGGAATCTTTTTCTGCAGGAGTAGCAGGTTCAGCGATTTCTACAATTTTTTCAGGGGATTTCTCAGCCTGCGGCTTTTCCGCTTCCGGCTCCAGTAGTAAATTATCAAATTTAGGCAGGGTAAGCTGAATTGGGCGTGAAGTATAGTTTACCGGGCGGCCGCTGCGGGTACGGGTCAGCATGTGGATAACTATCTGGTAATCCTTGTCCGGATCCAGTGCATCACTTTCATAACTACACTCCAGCAACTGCGGGTTAGCACGGTTCAGCTCAATGTTTCTGGATTGACCGTTTTCAATGAGTTGTGCGCTGATTTTCATTTTACGGGCATTTATCAATTCCAGGTTGGGTGAGACAAAGATCTGATGATAATTTTTTGCACTTTTCTGGATCTGATCAACCCGGGTACTGATCAGGTCAATATCATGAACCAGTACGGAATGATTAATTTCCCGCTGAAAGGTTTCACTGCTGGCCTGAAATACAAAGTTATTTTTACCGATTTCCAGTGTTTTTTATTAGGGGATGTCTGTTGGGCACTGAAGGAAATAAACTGCAGAAAGTCATCGTCCGTTATTTTTTCATTATCATTGGTCATAAACAGAGAAATATTCAGGGTTTCTCCGGCAAACAGATTATTAGGAATACGGTTGGTCTGGATCTGCAGATTGGTGACAATCATAACCCGGTTATCCGGATCGGTCTGGGCATTAATTGACCATTCTCCGGGTTTAGGACGGGATATGGTAATGAGATCGTAATTTTTTTCTGCCCGGTTCGACCACCTCAGTGGGTTTGGCGCCTTTGGGTTTAAATACCAGTAGAGTCAACTCCATAATGGAGTCATCCACCAGAAAGGTATTGTTAACCAGTGGTACCGTATTCCGTTTAGTGGTTTTTTCAAACAGGCGCAGAAAAATACGTTCAAGCTGTTCAGCATTATCCGTTTGCTCATAACCGACGTCTATTTTAGTGGATAATTGCTGTAAAAAATCATGGTCGGCATTGGCAGACAGGGCAATGGTATGAATGCTGGCCCCGGTTTTTTCGATTCTGGCCAGTAAAGTGGTCAGTATTCTTTTACGTTCAGCGGCATTTTTACTCTTGTCCTTGCTGATATCAATCATACCGTCGGTAAGCAGAATAATACTGCATTGATGCAGACGGGACGGCTTATCACCCCAGTCGGCAATAGCGGCTTCCAGAGCCAGACCGATATTGGTAAACATGTCTTTGGAGTGGATTTTAGTACTGGCCTTGCGGGCTTCGGCTTTCCATTTGTCATTGGTTACGTCGGAGCGGATCAAAGGGTCGGCTCTGGTGCCGAAAGTCCAGACATCGGCGGTGCTGTCTGGTGGTAATAAACCCACCAGCAGCCGCAGTGCCGGCAGGCGTAGATTAGCCGGGTCATTTTTCTTCATACTTCCGGAAACATCAATCAGCACCCTGACATCACTGGTTTGCGGCTGCTGTTCGACCTGCTGAGCCGTCAGCCCTGTTATGGGAAACAGTAATGTTAACAAAACAGTCAGCAGAAGAACAAAATTGGAAAATGGGATTGTATCAGTAAAAAACTGCCGGACTGATGCAAAAAAAATGAGCATGTATTAACCTTGAAATAATCGTAGTAACTGATATTGAGTATCGGCCATTATAGAAAAAGCTTAAGTGCTTAATTTTTTCCAGATTTTTCTTAATATTGATCGACTTTGTAAAAATTAATTCCCTTAAGGTAATGACGGATAGGTATAACAAGGATAAAATAGGGGCCTGATAAACTAAACTATGGTAGATCTGACAATGAAGCGAGTAGTAGTGACGGGAATGGGAGTCGTCTCCTGTCTGGGTAATGACAAGCAGACAGTTCTTGAATCTCTTCGCAATGGTAAATCCGGTATCCAGTTTAAGGAAGAATACCGGGAAATCGGTATGCGCAGCCACGTTGCGGGCAGTGTGCATATTGACCAGGATGAATTTATTGACCGGAAAGTAAAGCGTTTTATGGGCGATGCTGCAGCCTTTGCCTATATTGCCATGCAGCAGGCTATTGCCGATGCCGGATTGTCAGAACAGGATGTGTCTAACGTAAGAACCGGGCTGATAGCCGGTTCCGGCGGTGCTTCCTCGGCCAACCAGGTTCAGGCGGCTGATATTATGCGTGAAAAAGGCATTCGCCGGGTTGGACCTTATATGGTGCCCCGTACCATGGCCAGCACCGTATCTGCCTGTTTGGCCACCCCGTTTAAAATTAAGGGGCTAAATTATTCTATCAGTTCAGCCTGTGCCACCAGTACTCATTGTATCGGTAATGCTGTAGAACAGATTCAGTTCGGTAAGCAGGATATTGTTTTTGCCGGAGGTGGTGAAGAAGAACACTGGACGTTGAGTATGCTGTTTGACGGTATGGGGGCTCTGTCCAGTAAATATAATGAAACACCAGAAACCGCTTCACGTCCTTATGATGAGAGCCGGGATGGTTTTGTGATTGCCGGCGGCGGCGGTATGCTGGTGCTGGAAGAACTGGAACATGCTCTGGCTCGCGGCGCAAAAATCTATGCTGAAATAACCGGTTATGGTGCGACTTCAGATGGTTCAGATATGGTGGCACCTTCAGGTGAAGGGGCAGTGCGCTGTATGCAGCAGGCATTAAGTACCGTTGATACTCCGGTTGACTATATCAATACTCATGGCACCAGTACCCCGGTAGGAGATTTAAAAGAAATGCAGGCGATTAAAGAGGTGTTTGAAAGTGCCAGCCAGCCAATACCGCCTCTAAGTTCAACCAAATCTCTGACCGGTCACTCCCTGGGGGCTGCCGGTGTGCATGAAGCGATATACAGTCTGTTAATGATGGAACATAGTTTTATTACTGCATCAGCAAACTGCAATGTGCAGGCAATTGATCCTGAAATGGCGGATATGCCTATTGTTCAGACCATGACTGAACAGCCGCTGGAAACGATTTTAAGTAATAATTTCGGCTTTGGTGGCACTAATGCTTGTCTGGTCTTCCATAAATATGCACAATAATTCAGACAAAAGACACAGTAATGCAACGGTTCTGGTGGTTGATGATGAGCTGTTTAATCTGGAAATTATTGAAGAATACCTGGACCAAGAAGGCTATACCCTTTTTACCGCTGAGGATGGTGATGATGCCTGGAAGCAGATGCAGGCAGAACCGGATAAGTTTGATGTGATCCTGCTGGATCGCATGATGCCGAGCATGGACGGCATGGAAGTGCTAGCGAAAATGAAAGCCCACCGCAAGCTCAAGTCTATTCCTGTCATCCTGCAGACAGCCAAAGCCTCCCAGCAGAACATTATTGAAGGCATGAATTCCGGTGCCTATTATTATCTGACCAAGCCTTTTGATGATGAAATGCTGATCAATGCCGTGGAACACGGTAATCTGGATATTAAATACGAAGAAAAATCCCGCCTGGTGGTTCAGGATAAATGGCAAGAAGAGGTAGAAAACCGTCTGCAGCAGGAGCAGTATAAGGATAAAAAAGTACGGGTGCGCTTTAAACGGGAAGGGCGTTTTAATCGTATTTTGATCAAGGATGAAGGTAGTGGCTTTGACTGGCAGAATTATCTGGAGCTGGATCCGATGCGTGCTTTTGATTCCCACGGCAGGGGAATTGCTATGGCAAAAATGATGAGTGTTGATAAAATCAAATATATGGGCAATGGCAACCAGGTTGAACTGATTCTACAGGGCTGTTAAAAAGGATGTTTACAGGCTGTTGTTGCTGGTATCAGTACGTTTGTGGTCACTATTTTCTGTAAAATTGTCCTCACTGTCCTGCTCAGTATAAGCCGTACTAGTTTGAGTCTGCAGCGGCAGGCTGAAAGAGATGGTGGTTCCCTGTCCGAAAATACTATGTGCTTTAATAACCCCTTTATGTCCCTCGATTATTTCCTTACAGATCGCTAAACCCAGTCCGGTGCCGCCGGCACCCGTATTAGTTTTACTGCTTTGTACAAACTGGTCAAAAATAGTTTCCAGTTCATTAATCGGCACCCCAATGCCTTCATCCTTAACATCTACCCGGATAGCTGACTGCTTGTTTATCAGCTGTTTTCTGGCCCCGGATTTATCTTCAATCGTAGTATAGGAAAACGCGATGGTAATGACAGAATCCGGCGGGGAAAATTTAATGGCATTGGAGAGCAGGTTATGGATGACCTGCATAATTCGCTCCTTATCACAGGTAACACTGGTATCAATTTCATTACCGATCATTTTAATGGTTAATTTTTTCTCGGCAATGAGGGCTTTTAATTCTGCAATTACCAAGGATACCAGATCTTACAGAGAATTATAGATGAAGTTGAAGTCCATTTTTTCTGCTTCAAGTTTGGACAGATCCAGCAGGTCGTTTAAGAGCAGCAGCAGTCTCTGACCGCTTAAGTGAATACGTTCAAAGTAACTGTGCAGTTTGTCCTGTGAAGGATCGTCAGTATTTTTCAGACCGATACTGGAAAAGCTGAGGATACCATGCATGGGAGTACGCAGTTCATGGGAAATATTGGCCAGAAATTCTGATTTGGAACGGTTGGCCCGCTCAGCGGCTTCTTTGGCCTGTTTCAGATCGGCCGTCTGGACACTGATTAATTCTTCCAGGTGGGTCCGGTTACGCTGCAGTTCCCGCTCGGCATTTTTTTGTGATGTAATATCACTATGGGTATTGATAACCCGAACAGGTGAGCCTTTAGAGCCCACTTCTACCACTTTTCCGCGATTGAGGAACCACTTGTATTGTCCTGTGCGGGTTTTAAAACGGTATTCTATCTGGAAAAAGTTGAGCTTGCCTTTTTTAAGGGTGTCCGCCATATCAGACACTTTCTGTTTATCATCTGGGTGCAGCAGTTTTCCCCAGTCTTCCAGAGTGTTGGGAATTTCTCCAACCGGGTAGGCCAGTATACTCGACCAGCGGGGACTGACATACAGTTCTCCGGTGACCAGGTTGATTTCCCAAAGCACATCATTCCTGCCTTCCAGGGTAAATTTTAATCGTTCCTGGGTTTTGGATAAGGTCTCCAGAAGCTGATTTTTTTCTGCTATTTCCT
The DNA here is from genome assembly GCA_024511395.1 of Gammaproteobacteria bacterium. GTDB lineage: Bacteria > Pseudomonadota > Gammaproteobacteria > GRL18 > GRL18 > JANELJ01. The sequence continues at coordinate 5,379 of JANELJ010000153.1, forward strand.
GTTTTAACTGTTCATTGGTTTTGCGTAATTCCAGAGTATGGTTATAAGCTTCATCTTCCAGTTGTTCTTTCTTTTTATTTAGCTGTTGTTGCAGTGTATCTAGTCCGACCTGAATAAATCATAGCACATTGATTTATAAGGAAATATTGCTTGATTATGGGTGTTAAATTTGCAGGTTTTTGGTAAAATAAGCCTTATTACCTTGCAAATTTCCAGACCA
>JANELJ010000154.1 GCA_024511395.1 Gammaproteobacteria bacterium
AGTGTTAAGTGTTAAGTGTTAAGTGTTAAGTGTTAAGTGTTAGAGCAAAGATTCAGGGTTTTGGTTCAGCATTTAATCAGTGTTATTGAGTTTATTTAAAACTGATTTGCCAAGTCTTCTTCCTTGTTCATGGCTTCTTCCTGAAGTCGGTTCAGGAACTGCATTTTCAGTATCTGGGCTTTGGCTTCAGCCAGCAGTTTATGCTGTTCATCTTCAGCAATATCTTCGTCCAGTATTTGCTGGAACAGGGCCTGAAGATTGCTTACAGCGGACTTAATTCGGTGTTTAACATCATCGAGAATATTATCCAGTGCCGCCATGGGATCAGCCCTGTCTTCAATCCGGGACAGGGCTTCTCGCAGTTCCATCTGTTCCATTAAAAATCCGGGGGCCACTGCGGTATCATTTTCGCCCAGTTCAATTCCAAACAGTGATAACAGATAAATTGAGCGTTGCAGTGGGTTTTTCAAGGTTTGCAGGGCATCGTTGATCTGTGCGGCTTTCTGTACTGACAGTAAGCGTTCGCGGTCGGAGGCATTGGCAAACTTGTCCGGATGCACCGTCTTTTGCAATTCATGATAGTTCTGGTTGAGAAGTTTTTTGTCAATGTCAAAACTGACAGGTAAACCCAGTAATGAAAAATAATTCTGAGTATCGGTTATTTTTGTATTACAGGTCATTTTAGGTATCCAGGAATTGTCTGGAGCTGGAATTAAGCTAAAGGAGGTTTCTGGTTTTATCTCCCCGCCCTGCGGGCACTTCTCCCTGGCAAGGAGTTAAACCTTAAAGTTATTATCTCCCAGATCCTGAGGACTATTGCCTAGTAGACGTTGAGACTTTTCACTACTAAACGTTAAAACTCTCACCACAGCCGCAGGAATCTTTAACATTAGGATTATTGAATTTAAAGCCTTCGTTTAAGCCTTCTTTGCCATAGTCCAGTTCAGTGCCGTCAATATAGACAATGCTTTTAGGATCCACAATAACTTTTACACCCTTGTCTTCAAATACCAGGTCATCATCATCGACAGTATCTGCAAATTCGAGTACATAGGCCATGCCGGAACAGCCATTGGTTTTTACACCCAGGCGTAATGCCTCACCTTTGCCTCGATTTTCAATAAATCGGGCAACGTATTCTGCTGCTGCATCGGTTAATGTAATTGCCATAAAACTTACCCTTTTCTGACTGTTCCAGACGGATTATATAAAGGTTTAACAAGACTGCTTTTCTTTGTAATCATCAATAGCCGCTTTAATGGCATCTTCAGCCAGTACAGAACAGTGGATCTTAACCGGCGGCAGAGCCAGTTCTTCGGCTATATCGGTATTTTTAATCTGGCCGGCTTCTTCCAGGGTCTTACCCTTCACCCATTCAGTAACCAGGGAGCTAGATGCAATGGCAGAACCGCAGCCATAGGTTTTAAACTTGGCGTCTTCAATAACACCGTCATCGTCAACCTTAATCTGTAAACGCATAACATCACCACAGGCCGGTGCACCTACCATGCCAGTACCGACACCTTTTTCATCATTATCCATGGTGCCTACATTACGTGGATTCTCATAGTGATCCAGAACTTTATCGCTGTATGCCATTATCTTTAACCTCGATTCTTGTCACTGTACCGATCCGGTAATTTTACACGAACTGTACAGTAACTTATAGTCTTACTCTGTTATTTTCCAGTACCTGTTCAGTGCGCATTCCACTGAATAGTGGACAGATCGATACCGTCCTTATACATATCCCATAAGGGTGATAGCTGTCTGAGTTTTTCTACTTTTTCTTTTAATAGTTTTACTGTGTAATCCACATCTTCTTCTGTGGTATAACGTCCCAGGCTGAAACGAATAGAACTGTGTGCCAGTTCATCATTACGGCCAATGGCGCGCAACACATAAGAGGGTTCCAGGCTGGCTGAAGTACAGGCAGAACCGGAGGAAACCGCTAGGTCATCAATGGCCATTAGCAGAGACTCACCTTCTACATAATTAAAACTCAGGTTCAGATTATGCGGAACACGGTGTTCTAGGTCGCCATTAACGTACAGTTCTTCCATACCTTCAAAACCTTTGAGCATACGATCTCTCAGAGCGGTAATACGCTTGATTTCATCGGCCATTTCTTCTTTTGCAATACGGAAAGCTTCACCCATACCGACAATTTGATGCGTGGCCAGGGTACCGGAACGCATACCGCGTTCATGTCCGCCGCCGTGCATCTGAGCTTCAATTCTTACTCTGGGCTTACGACGCACATACAGAGCGCCAACCCCTTTAGGGCCATAAACTTTATGAGCAGAAAATGACATTAAATCCACTTTCATATTCTGCAGATCAATTTCAGTTTTACCGGCACTCTGAGCCGCATCCACATGGAAAATAACCTTGCGTGAACGGCACATCTCACCAATGGCAGCAATGTCCTGAATCACACCAATTTCATTATTAACATGCATAATGGAAACCAGAATGGTGTCATCCCGAAAGGCTGCTTTCAGTTTTTCCAGATCAATCAGGCCGTTAGATTCCGGATCCAGATAAGTAACTTCATAGCCTTCACGTTCCAGCTGACGACAGGTATCTAGTACCGCCTTATGTTCGGTTTTGGAGGTAATAATGTGCTTACCACGTTTGGAATAAAAATGCGCAGCGCCTTTAAGAGCCAGGTTATCGGATTCAGTGGCACCGGAAGTCCAGACTATTTCCTTAGGATCGGCATTAATGAGTGCTACCACATGGGCACGAGCCTCTTCTACAGCCGCTTCTGCATCCCAGCCATATTTATGCGAGCGGGAAGCCGGATTACCAAAATTCCCGTCCATTGTAAGATAGTGGCACATTTTATCAGCGACGCGCTTATCCACTGGTGCTGTTGCTGAATAATCCAGATATATCGGTGAACTCATTAAAAATTCCTGTCCCGCAAAATTATAAAAAATAAAATAAGTTAAAATTGAATTAGCTAAAAAGTTTTAAGCTATGTGCTTCTCTTTAAAATCAACCCGCTGACTACCAAGAGGTAATGCACTATCCTGACGTCTTGCCACTTCCTGCACTTCCTGCTTTTCTACCAGACTGCCCAGGGTAATGGCAGATAAAAATTCAAAAAGCTGGTCACTCAGGTCACACCAGAGTTCATGTGTCAGGCAGCGTTCTTCATGCTGACAGTTACCTTTACGTTTACAGCGTGTTGCATCGACGGTTTCATCCACAGCAGCAATAATTTCTGCAATAGCAATATCTTCAGCTTCACGGCTCAGGCGATAACCGCCTCCGGGTCCACGGGCACTGTCAACCAAACCGTTTTTTCTTAACTTGGAAAATAACTGTTCCAGATAAGAAAGTGAAATTTCCTGTCTTTGTGAAATACCAGCAAGAGTGATTGGCCCTAATTCATAGTGGATTGCCAAATCCAACATTGCTGTTACTGCATAGCGCCCTTTAGTGGTCAATCTCATTGATTCATTCCTGTTTTAAGATATTATGGCGCTATCTTAAAAAAACCAAGCATTTTAGTCAAGTAAATTTTATCTATTACTAATATATACTTATTTTTCGGTTTTTCCGGAATTCGAATCATCTGCCTTTTTATCCAGTTTAATGGACTTGTCCAGCTGAACAATATGGACATCTTCTTCTTTATTGCCCGGTGCATTACCGCAGAAATCCTGGGCCGGACAGGAATCCGGGTGCTCATCCAGCGGTGTTATTTCACAAATATGAGTCTCCGGAATCTTGATGTCAGGAAATTCAGCATCAATAGAACGAATGGCAGTACACATTTTTTCCAGCTTATCATCCACCTTGTGCATATGATCCAGTACACAATTAATGGCATGAGCCACGGGATCGGGCATTTCACTGGAAGTACCATAGGCATCAAAACCGATTTTTTTCGCCATATGTTCCCGGTTTTTGGCTTTAGGATCATCCTGAGTCATTTGTTCTTTCTTTTTAGAAGAAATAAGCCGCCCAGGAATACCCACTACGGTACATCCGCTGGGTACATCCTTAACGACTACTGCATTCGAACCGACCCGCGCACCATCAGCCAAGGTTATTGGCCCTAACACTTTAGCACCAGCCCCCACCACTACATCATTACCCAGAGTCGGGTGACGCTTGCCTTTGTCCCATGAAGTTCCCCCCAGGGTAACACCGTGATAAAGCGTACAGTCATCACCAATAACAGTGGTCTCACCAATCACCACACCCATGCCGTGATCAATAAAAAAACGCCGACCAATCGTCGCGTCCGGATGGATTTCAATGCCCGTTAGAAGACGGGCCGTCGCAGAAAAAAAACGCGCCAGCCAGCGCAAATTCCAGTTCCATAAACGATTATTAAGTCGATAGAAAATCATGGCATGGACGCCCGGATAGGTACTTAGTACCTCAAAATAATTACGTGCTGCCGGATCACGTTCAAAAACGCATTGTATGTCTTCTTTCAAATGCTCGAACATTCTAACAACCACTCTCGTTCAGTTTGCTATCAATAATCACAGGGTTCCCTGATGTTATGGGAAAAGACCGTGCATTTTACTAGGAATTGCCTCAACACTCAAATAGATATAAGGCTGGCACTGATATAAGTCAATTCTGTTTATGACGTATGGACTTTTGAGTCTGGGTTAAAATACCGCGCAGAATATTCAGTTCTTCCTGCTTTAGTCGTGAGCGGTTATACAGCTGGCGCAGCTTGGGCATTAACTGAGGTGATTGCTCTGGATTTAAAAAATCGATTTCAATCAGCGTTTCTTCAAGATGCCGGTAAAAACCTTCCATGGCATCACTGACGGCATAGTCCACCGGCTGAATACTTTCTGCAAGCTCTTTCCTGCTCAGATGAGTCGTCATCATCAGCTCATAAGTCACAATTTGTATTGTAGAGGCCACATTCAGGGAGCTGTACTGAGGATTGGTGTGTATATTAATTAATTTATGACACAGGCCAATTTCTTCATTGGTCATTCCGGTACGTTCACGCCCAAATACCAGTGCCACCTGATGATTGCCGGCTTCCGTCATTGCCTGCTGTGCAGCCTGACGGGCATCAATAAATTCATGCTGAATTTTACGCTCCCTGACCGTTGAGCCCAGTACCAGATGACAACCTTCCAGCGCCTGTTCCAGGCTGTCACAGACTATAGCTCTGCTCAGAAGATCATCAGCACCAGAAGCCATGGCTATCGCTTCCGGATCAGGGAAACGTTTAGGCTGCACCAGATATAAATGCTCCAGCCCCATATTTTTCATTACCCGTGCAGCCGCTCCTATATTGCCCGGATGGGAGGTATTAAGCATAATAATACGAATATTATCTACAGACATATTTTTCCTTCAGGCCTAGTAGCTGCCCCTTTAGTATTACTTGGCAATATATTAATTATAACTAAAGTTTAGAGTTTCAGCTCCCCCAAAAAGGAGAATCATTTAAAATTTATTGATTACCTCAGTTAACCAATAGTCCGTAACAGGAACCGTGTATCCCTTGCTGAAGCCGCCGTGA
>JANELJ010000020.1 GCA_024511395.1 Gammaproteobacteria bacterium
GCTTTGTTATTGGTGCTCAAAGCTGTCCGGGCAATCCTTATGATGGACACACTCTACTGCCACAACTGGAACAGATAAAACAGTTTACAGCCGTACAACCGGAACAGTGCTTTGTTGACCGGGGTTATCGTGGACATGAAGTAAAAGACACTAAAGTTTTTATCTCAGGTCAGAAGCGAGGTGTTACCCGAAGTATTAAAAAGGCATTAAAACGGCGCAGTGCGATTGAGCCTGAAATTGGTCATATGAAAAACGATGGCCGTTTAGACCGCTGCTACCTCAAAGGTGCAGTCGGTGATGCTATTAATGTGGTTATGGTAGCCGCTGGACATAACTTAAGAAAGATCCTCAATAAGCTCCGGCTTTTGTGGCTCAAAATTATTTCCGGTTTGATGGGATATTTTATCAAACCAGAACAGTCAGCCGCTTTAAACCTGGCTTAATGTCAGGCTTAAAACGGTATTATTCAGGTTGAACTATGTAGTAGCATAGAACAATTTTGCCAAATGGCGATGTCAACGTTGACGGTCTCCAAAACAACCGTTTAGTGGTGGTATTCATTATTGGAATCCATTGTTAACCATAAACGAAAACAATTAACGGATGTGCTTGAAAGAACATATTTTTTCCTGAAAGAAAATGCTGGCAGAGCTCATCCTAAACGAGATAAGTCTACTGGACTTTATCAGTTCGGTGTAGAACCTAATATTGGAGTTACATCCTGATGGGTAATCTATTGAAACGAAATGATAAAATCCTTAAAGACATACCTATGATGCTTATATAGAAAAGGAAATATACGGCAAGGGGCTTGATAAGCGTTTAAGTGATAAGCTGATTGAGCAGGTGGCCAGGGATAAACCGGAACTCAGTCCGTCCATGGTACAAAAAAAAGCACTGGGTAACTGGGGCTGGCTGTTACCTCATGCTCTGACTCAATTATTAATTGACAGAATTATGGAACTCATTGACCGGGCAAAAACCGAGGCAAACCGAACTAAAAAGAAAGGCCGGAAAATTCGTATAAAAAAATGGACTAGGGACCGTTTATCATTCAGATGTGAAACTGGTGAATCATTACACAAGAGTATGGTATGACCAGAAAAAATATAAAAAAGCAGACCTATATTATTTACCTGGTGTCGGTCTTTATCCTTTTTTTCAGCCTGGTAGTGGTTTTCCCGCTCGGATTCTCTGATTGTGGTTCTGGGTATTTATCTCACTTCGTCACAGATCATTGAAAACATCCGGCGTCTGCGCCAGCGCTATCGAAGTGCAGCAAAAGCCGGTAATTTTCAACGTGACTGGGCTAATGGTAAGCACGAACAGATTTTATCTCACTCAAGAAGTCATGAAGAAGAAACCTGGGTTATGGGTAAATGCGGTTTTAATCTGCTAATTGCAGGGACCTTAATCTGGGGGGTTGGTGATCTACTGCATTATTTTGTCAGGTTTTAGGAGAATTTGTCGGATTACTCTTATCGGGTGTGTTTTTTATTGCCTGTTCAATGCTTTTAACGCTATTTTTTGTGCTGTTCTGCTATAATTTGTCGAAATTTTAATTCTCTTACCATTATCAAAAAGAAGATTTGTATGATTAAAAAATGTCTGTTTCCTGCTGCCGGTTATGGCACCCGGTTTCTGCCTGCCACCAAGTCCATGCCCAAGGAAATGCTGCCTATAGTCAATAAGCCCTTAATTCAATACGGTGTAGAAGAAGCACTGGAGGCCGGGCTGTCCGATATGGCTATTGTTACCGGCCGTGGTAAGCGGGCCATGGAAGATCATTTTGATGTTAATTATGAGCTAGAGCATCAGATAAAAGGTAGTGATAAGGAAAAATACCTGGAAGGTATTCGTCATATTATGGATAACTGTACTTTTTCCTATACCAGGCAAGTGGAAATGAAAGGTCTGGGGCATGCGATTCTTACAGGTGAAACCCTGATTGGGGATGAACCCTTTGCCGTGGTACTGGCGGATGACCTCTGCCTGGTTGAGTCAGATGTTGGTGTTTTATCCCAGATGGTTAAACTTTATAAACAGTTTCGCTGTAGTATTGTGGCTATTGAAGAAGTACCCATGGAGGAAGTTCATAAATACGGCGTGATCAGCGGTGAAATGATCCGGGATGATATTTACCAGATCAACACTATGGTAGAGAAACCCTCCACGGAAGAAGCACCCAGCAACCTGGTGATTATCGGCCGCTATATACTGACCCCTGATATTTTTGATATTTTACGCCATACCACTCCCGGTGTTGGCGGTGAAGTCCAGATCACTGATGCCTTGATGCAACAGGCTAGCGAAGGCTGTGTACTGGGCTATAAGTTTAAAGGCCGCCGTTTTGACTGTGGTAGTGTGCATGGGTTTGTGGAGGCTACTAATCATTGTTTTAAGAGCCTGGAAGAGCAGCGCTGAACGTTCAGCGTTGCTCTACTGTGTCATTTCACACATCTATTCCGGGATAGAGGATGTTTTTCTATAATATATTAGAATTTGATTATGGAAAAACGTACTCTGTTTATGGCAATTCTGTCGGTGGTGCTCATCGGAGTACTGCTGTCGCTGGCTTATTATAAAAACCAGCAGGCTAAATTTCAGCAGGTGCTGTTGTGGCTTACGGTGGATCAGAGCTGTGATCTACAGAAATCTGACTGTACACTTAAATGGCTGGAGGGTGAAGTTACTCTGTCTATTACCCCGCGCCCAATTCCCTTGGTTAAACCTATTCAAATTGTCGTGCAGTTAAAAAGCCGGTCTGCATCTGAACCTGAAACTAACAAGATTCAGGGGGTTACGGTCGACTTTAAGGGTACTACCATGAATATGGGACCCAATAATGTCAAACTCACTAAATCTGCCCCTAATGTCTGGACAGGCTCGGGTATGTTGCCGGTCTGTATTAGAAACCAGATGGAATGGCAGGCAGATGTATATCTGCAGACTGAGCAGGGAATCATTATCGCTCCCTTTATTTTTCTTACTCGAAAGCAATATTAATAATTCTACAACAAGTAAGTGATACCATGAAAAAACTGCTTCCTATTCTTATTATTCTATTACTACTGGCCATTGGCTATGTGCTTTTTGTTTGGCAACCTGGTGGTGATTCTGCCATGACCGAGCAGAATAGTCATGCCCTGCCGGTAGGCGGTGATTTTACTCTGCAGTCTGTACAGGGACCCGTATCCTTAAAAGATTTCAGGGGAAAGATAGTACTTATTTATTTTGGTTATTCCATGTGCCCTGATATCTGTCCAACCAACCTGTCTATGATGGCAGGGGCGCTTGGCCAGTTAAGCAAGGAAGAGCTGCAGCGGGTGCAGGGGCTGTTTATCAGTGTTGATCCTGAGAGAGATAGTCTGCAGCGTCTGGAAGAATATACCCAGTATTTTCATCTGGCCATTATGGGAATTACTGGTAAGCCTGAAGTCATTGCTGAGCTGGCTAAACGTTATGGTGTGGCGTATAAAAAAGTCGTACTGGATTCTGCAACCAATTATGTAGTGGATCATTCTTCTGAAACCTATGTTATTGATCCGCAGGGCAAACTGGTAGAACGCCTGCCTCATGGTGCTTTACCTGAGCAAATACTGGCAGCCATTAGAAAATATCTTTAAACAGAAGGAAAAAACCATGAAAAAATTCCCTTATATTATGTTCGCATTATTTAGTCTGTTGTTTTCCTCGCACCTGCAGGCAAACTCCCAGGCCAGTGATGAGATTTCTATAGTTGACCCCTATGTACGGGCAGTACCACCAGGACAGAAAATAAGTGCGGCATTTTTACAGCTGGATAATGCTTCGGATAGTATGCAGAGTATTGTTTCGGCCAGCAGTCCGGCAGCTGAAGTGGTAGAGCTGCATACCCATATCCATGACAATGGTATGATGAAGATGCGCCGTATTGAAAAAATAGATATTCCGGCTAAAGGTAAAACCCTATTAAAACCGGGCGGTCTGCATATTATGTTAATTGATCTGAAAAACAACCTGAAACCAGGGCAGGAAGTGTCTGTAACCCTGAAATTTTCTGACGGTAGTGAAAAAACCTTTAGTGCTCCAGTCAGAAAAATTCAGATGCCGGGTATGATGAAAAAAATGCAGCATTAACGGTAGAGCGTTCGGGCCTGTATTTTAATACAAGATTAAATCAGTATTGGGTTATAATATTTTCTGTTAAATTCCAATACTACAGAGAGCCCGATTCAAAATGAAAGCTATTTTCCGCAAATTGTTTTTCCCAGTACTTAATTATTTTGAATCGGGCACCGAAGCCTATATTTATAAAACCTACCATCGTATTATTCTTCTCTTTATAGGTATTCTGTTTTCCGGGCTGGCTACGGTTGTGTTTTTTGTGGCACAGGGTAAAGATCTGGGCTATCTTCTGCCGGTGATTATTTTCGGTCTGGTGGGGCTGGTCAGCCTGATTGTCGGTCTGTTTGGAAATGAACGGGCCGTGGCAAAAATCTGGGGTTCCCGCTCTTAAATAACAGTAAATGGTAGCGGTGGACGGACTCGAACCGTCACGCCCGAAGGCACGTGATTTTGAATCACGCGTGTCTACCAATTCCACCACACCGCCAAAGTATTTCAGAAAAAGTATTCTCAGAATTGGGATGCTTTATTATAGGCAAATTTACTGATCTGACAAGTCATTTCTTTAATGCTCAGAACTTTGCTAAAATACCCCGCTATGAAATTATCTGATTTTAATTTTGACCTGCCTGAAGAGCTGATAGCCCAATATCCCCTAAAGGAACGAACTGACAGTCGTTTACTGTGTCTGAACGGACAAAATGGAGAACTGCAGGACAGAGCCTTCAAGGATTTACCCCAGTTATTAAATGCCGGTGATCTGCTGGTATTTAATAACACACGGGTGATACCAGCTCGTTTATACGGCCAGAAAAGCACCGGCGGTAAAATTGAAGTTCTGGTGGAAAGAGTGCTGGATGAACAGTCTTTTCTGGCGCATATCCGCTCCAGCAAGTCCCCTAAAGCCGGTGTACAGCTCAGTCTGGGCACGGATAAAGGTAAAGGTTTTCAGGTTGAAATGCTGGGTCGTGAAGGCGAGCTGTTTTTACTGCGCCTGTCAGATAATCATCAATCAGTTTTTAATTACCTTGAACAATATGGCCATATTCCTTTACCGCCCTATGTAGAACGAGCTGATGAACAGTCCGATCAGCAACGTTATCAGACGGTGTATGCTAAAGAAAAAGGCGCTGTTGCGGTACCAACGGCTGGGCTGCATTTTGATGACAATCTGCTGGAGCAGATCAGCAATAAAGGTGTGGACAGCGCCTGGGTCACTCTGCATGTGGGCGCAGGCACTTTCCAGCCGGTGCGGGTAGAAAATATTACAGAACACAAAATGCACTCTGAATATGCGGATGTCCCGGCAGAAACTGTAGCAAAAATCCGCCAGACCCGGGAACGGGGCGGGCGGATCATTGCGGTGGGTACTACCGCTATGCGCAGTCTGGAAAGTGCAGCCAGTTTTGGTGAACATCCCGGTGAAATCGAAGAATTTCATGCCGATACGGACATTTTTATCTATCCCGGCTATTCGTTTAAGGTTGTGGATGCCTTGGTCACTAATTTTCACCTGCCTGAAAGTACCTTATTAATGCTGATCAGTGCTTTTGCCGGACTTGAACCGGTCAGACAGGCCTATCAGCATGCTATTGCGCAGCACTATCGTTTTTTCAGCTATGGTGATGCCATGTTTATAACCCCTCAAACCCCTGTTTCAGGAAAGTGGCAGACATAAAGGTCAGAATACTGTTATGAAATTTGAATTATTAAATACCGACGGCCCCAGACGCCGGGGACAGATCAGCTTCCCGCGCGGTACCATACAGACCCCGACTTTTATGCCAGTAGGTACAGCCGCCACGGTTAAATCCATGACCCCTGAAGATGTTGAGTCCGTGGGTGCAGAAATTATTCTGGGTAATACTTTTCACTTAATGCTCAGACCGGGCATGGAAGTAATTGAAGTGCATAAGGGGATGCATAATTTTATGCATTGGGATAAACCCATTTTAACGGATTCCGGTGGTTTTCAGGTCTTCAGCCTGGGGGAACTGCGTAAAATCACTGAGCAGGGGGGCACTTTTGCTTCTCCTGTGGACGGCAGTAAGGTGTTTATGGGGCCGGAAGAATCCATAAAGGTACAGCGTACTCTAGGTTCTGATATTGTTATGATTTTTGATGAATGTACCCCTTATCCTGCCACTGAAGCAGAAGCCCGTATTTCTATGGAACTGTCGCTGCGCTGGGCACAGCGCTCCAAAGATGAATTTCAGCGACTGGCACCGCAGGGGGAAGACAGTTCAGCTCTGTTCGGTATTATTCAGGGCGGCATGTATCCTGAATTAAGAGACATTTCCCTTAAAGGGCTGACCAATATTGGTTTTGATGGCTATGCCATTGGCGGCCTGTCGGTGGGTGAACCCAAAGAGGAAATGATAAAAATTCTGGAGCATACTACGCCCCAGATGCCGCAGGACAAGCCCCGCTATTTAATGGGTGTTGGGCGACCGGAGGATATTGTGGAGGCGGTACGCCGGGGAGTGGATATGTTTGACTGTGTCATGCCTACCCGAAATGCCCGCAACGGTCATTTGTTTACCCATCAGGGAGTGGTTAAAATCCGTAACCAGAAACATCAGTTCGATACCCGCCCTCTGGATGAAACTTGTGGCTGTTATACCTGTCAAAACTATTCCCGCTCCTATCTGCGTCATCTGGACAAAAGCAATGAAATGCTTGGAGCCCGTTTAAATACTCTGCACAATCTTTATTATTATCAGGAGTTGATGCAGGGGATCAGAGAGGCGATAGAACAGGGGTGTTTTGAACAATTTGCACAGGAATTTTATGATAAAAGACAATGAAGCCCCTAAATCCCTTGATTTTGTGGCATAATAGCGCCACTTTTTTTAGATTGAAAGTATAAAATTTAAGGTGATTGTTCAAATTTTTGTACTGAATGATTACAAATCAGGAAATAATTAAGGAAAAAAAATGAGTTTTTTTATTGAAGATGCATACGCTGAAGGCGCTGCTGCAGCAGGTGCTGCTCCGGATCTTATCTTCCAGTTAATGGTTTTTGGTGGTATTTTTGTAATTTTCTATCTGCTGTTTATCCGTCCCCAGAACAAGAAAATGAAAGAACACCAGGCCATGGTTGATTCCCTGAAAAAAGGCGATGAAGTCGTTACTACCGGTGGTCTTCTGGGTAAGGTTGTCGGTTTGCATGACAGTTTTGTCACCATTGAAGTGGCTAATGACATCAAATTGAATGTACAGCGCTTTGCAGTGGCTACCATTCAGCCTAAAGGTACCATTAAGGGTATCAAGGATTAACAATAGTCCATACCTTAAAAAGCCTGTCTTTCTTTTACGTGAGTTCAGGCTTTTTTATTTGTTTTAACTCTGCAACATTATTACAAAGCTAACGAATATGCTTAATCATTATCCTTTATGGAAATACATCCTGATCATTATGATCATTGTTGTCAGTGCATTTTACGCACTGCCTAATATTTATGGTGAAGATCCTGCACTGCAGGTAGCTGCTTCATCCCGCAATGCCAAAATTACCGATCAGACTCTGGCCCAGCTTGCTCAGCAATTTGAGAAGGAAGGTATTCATTACCGATCAGCCAAAATGTCTGAAACCGGATTACTGTTCCGTTTTAAGAATGAAGAAGAACAGCTAAAAGCCAAAAAAATCGCCGAATCAACTTTAGGCGATAATTATGCAGTTGCATTAAATCTGGCACCGGCTACTCCACAATGGCTGCTGGATATGAACGCTCAACCCATGTATCTGGGGTTGGACTTACGGGGCGGGGTGTATTTTCTGATGCAGGTGGATATGGAAGCCGCCATAATCAAGTCGGTGAATACTTATGTCAGTGATTCCCGTTCTATTCTGCGTAAGGCTAAGGTACGTTACCTGGGCAGTAAGCGGGTGGGTAATGATGTGGTGATTCATTTTAAAAGCGCCGAACTGCGTGACAAGGGCTATGATGTGCTGCGCCGGGAAATGCGGGATCTGTCTTTTACTGAAAAAGATGACGGCAAATCCTTTATTCTGCGTGGCCGCTTAAGTGAAGCCAAGCTTAAGGAACTGAAAATGTTCGCCCTTAAGCAGAATATTACCACCCTTAGAAAACGGATTGATGAAAAATTCCACGGTCTGGTGGAGCCGATTATTCAGCAGCAGGGTGATGACCGGATTGTAATTCAGTTACCCGGTATTCAGGATACTGCCGGTGCAAAAGACATTCTGGGTGCCACCGCGACTCTGGAATATCGTGCTGTCGATGAAGAGCATACAGTAGAAGAAGCCCTAAGTGGACGGGTGCCACCCGGTTCCAAAATTTATTACGCCCGTGAAAGAAAAGAAGGCAGTCGTGTTATAACTGCGGTTCCGGTATTGCTGAAAAAACGGGTTATTGTCACTGGTGAGCATGTGACCAATGCTCAGGCTGGTATTGACCCTGACACTGGCGGTGCCAAGGTGAATGTTTCCCTGGACGGTTACGGTGGTAAACGGATGGGCGCTTTTACCAAGGATAATATTGGTAAACGCATGGCGGTGGTTTATCTGGAAACCAAACAGGAAACGGTACGTGACAAGGACGGCAATATTGTGCGTGATGAAAACGGCAAGCCTGTCGTTAAACGTCATACTACCGAGGAAGTGATCAGTAATGCCGTGATCCGCGGACACTTCTCCAATCGTTTTGAAACCACCGGCTTGGACAGTGTTCAGGAAGCCAATGATCTGTCCTTATTATTAAGAGCAGGTGCTCTGGCAGCACCAGTGTATATTATTGAAGAACGCACCATTGGCCCGAGCCTGGGTCAGGATAATATTGATAAGGGCTTTGAATCCGTTATTATCGGATTTATTGCAGTGCTGATTTTTATGGCGGTCTGGTATCGTAAGTTCGGCATGATTGCCAATATAGCATTGGCCCTGAATCTGGTTATTATTGTGGCCATTTTATCCATGCTGCAGGCGACACTGACTCTGCCCGGTATTGCCGGTATCGTATTAACCGTTGGTATGGCAGTCGATGCCAATGTGCTGATTTTTGAGCGGATACGAGAAGAACTGCGTAATGGCAACTCACTGCAGAACAGTATTAATGCCGGTTATGAAAAAGCCCTGATGACCATTGCCGATGCCAATATCACTACCCTGATTGCAGCCTTTGTCCTGTTTGTAGTGGGTACTGGTCCAATTAAGGGTTTTGCCGTAACACTGTCTATCGGTATTGTTACCTCCATGTTTACAGCTATTATGGTTACCCGGGCTATTGTGAACTACCTCTATGGCGGCAAACGGATTAAAGAGCTCTCTATTTAAAGAGTGTTCTATTTAAAAGAATTTCTATTTAGAAGATAAAAAAACTATGCAGATTTTAACAGATACACATATTAAATTTATGGAACAGCGCAAAATTGCGATGTTTGTTTCCATTACTCTTATTGTCATCTCTCTGGCTTCACTGACCATTCGCGGTCTGCAGTTCGGACTGGATTTTACCGGCGGTACCCTACTGGAACTGGCTTACACCAAGGCTGTTGAGTTGGGGCCCATACGGGATGAGTTGCATAACAACGGTTTTCCTGATGCCGTGGTACAGCATTTTGGTTCAGCCAGTGAAGTGTTACTGCGGGTATCTCCCAAAGAAGGTATTTCTAATGCCCAGATATCGACAGAACTGTTTGAGCTGGTTCGAAAACTGGATAATAGCGTTGAAAACCGGAGGGTAGAATTTGTAGGCCCTCAGGTGGGTGAGGAATTGACTGAAACTGGCGGTATTGCCATGCTGGCGGCGCTGGTCTGTATTCTGATCTATGTGGCGCTGCGTTTTGAATACCGTTTTGCCCTGGGTTCAGTGGCGGCTCTGACTCATGACGTCATTATTGTTCTAGGCCTGTTTTCCCTGTTTGGAATTGAGTTTGACCTTACCGTCCTGGCTGCTATCCTGGCGGTAATTGGTTACTCATTAAACGATACCATTGTGGTTTTTGACCGTATCCGGGAAAATTTCAGAAAGATCAGAAAAAGCGGAGCTGTTGAAGTTATTGATGCATCTTTAAATCAGACCCTGTCCCGCACTATTATCACCTCCTTAACCACTTTGCTGGTATTAATTGTTCTGTTTATATTCGGCGGTGAACTCATCCACGGTTTTGCCACAGCCTTACTGGCCGGTGTTATTGTAGGTACCTATTCCTCAATTTATGTTGCCAGCTCTGTGCTAGTCACTATGGGGATCAGTAAGGAAGACCTCGCGCCAGTAAAACGTGAGGGTGATGAACAGGAAGAGGTTTACGAAGAGGTTTAGCAGGTCACAGCTTTAGGGTCAAGGATACAGGCATAAGGAGAGGGGTTAATGACACCAAAACAGATTGAACAGGAAACGCTTTATTTGCCGGAAAATGAGCGGGCTAAACTGGCTCAAAAGTAATTGTTCAGTCTGGATTTACCGTCAGTAGATGAGATATCTGAAGATTGGCTACTTGAAGTACGTCGAAGAGCAAAAAATCTAGATAATGGTCTAGGGGTTGTTGATCTTTTGTGCACAAAGTTTAACCACTCCATATAGGAAGCGACACCATACACAACAGCCTAATGCTAATGTGCTGGCATAATTCATTTCCAGTTTATCGTAGCGAGTGGCGGTTGCTCGATAGAGCTTTAACCGGGCAAAATGTTCTCAACTAGGTGACGGTATTATTCAAGTTGAACTATTGATATCTGTCCGGCCTTGGTAACAACTTAAAGATAAAAGATATTGCTCTGGCTCTTTCTGAACGCTCAGCGTTGAACGCTGCTCTTCAACATCAACCGTTTAATCTGCTCCCCCTTAACCAGATGCTGCTCAATAATATCATCCAGATCTTCCTCATCCACATAGGTATACCAGGTTTCTTCCGGATAGATGACGATAACTGGGCCTTCGTTGCAGCGACCGAGGCAGCCGGCGCTGTTGATTCTTAGCTGGCCTTCGCCATGAATACCCAGTTCCTTGCAGCGGTTTTTGACGTATTTGCGCATTTGGCGGGCATTAAAACGCTGGCAGTAGGCGGAGCCATCTTCACGGTCATTAGTGCAAAAGAATACGTGTTTGGAGTAATAGGACATTTTGATCAGGTTTTAGGTTTAGATTTTAAAGGCTGTTATAATAGCAGACTTTTAGACAGATTTTTGCTAATTATTTAAGCGGATTTTATTTTTGACTGTTCAGAAAACCATTTCTCAGCTGGCTAATCAGTGTGTGCTGTGTGGATTATGTCTGCCGCATTGTCCTACTTATCAGGTGTTTCATACGGAAAATGAGTCTCCAAGAGGACGGATATCGCTGTTTAAAGCGCTGGCGGATGGTGATTTAAGCTTAACAGACGAGTTGTTTGAATCTCTGGATCATTGTTTGGGCTGTCGTGCCTGTGAGAATATGTGTCCTTCTGAAGTGGATTATTCAAAAATCAGTGATTTAAGCCGGCAGCAGTTAGTACAGTCTATCCAGACTCAGCAGTCTGTTAAACAGAAAATTACTGAAACCCTCTTGCAGAACGCTCCTCTGCGCTCACTGGCCCGGCTGTCTAACCGGCTTACGGGGCAAAGTTCGCTGGAGCAGTACTACCCTGTTGATAATGCATTTGGGAAGGTTGCATTGTTTACTGGCTGTACCGGCGAGTTGTTTGAAACTCAGACGCTGCTGGATGGGATCCGGCTATTAAATGCCTGCGGTTATGAGGTGGTGGTACCTGAAAATCAGCACTGCTGTGGTGCTATTAAGCGCCGTCAGGGGGATCTGGACGGTATGTATGAACAGATCCATGATAATATTGAATGCTTTAAACCTTATCTTAAAGATTGTCAGGCTATTATCAGCTTAAATAATCACTGTTCCGGACAACTGAAAGAATATGTCCATTTAATGATTGGTTCTGACAGCCAAGCTATGACTGAGCATAGTTTTGATATTATTGCTTTTCTGGCTCAGGTCTTCGAACAGCACAGCCCTGACTTTTTACCGCTTGAGCAGGAAGTTATACTACATACTTCCTGTAGCCTGAAAAATGTACTACATGAAGCTCCACTGCTGGAAAGGGTTCTGGATACTATTCCCGAATTGAAAATAAACAAACTGGATGCAAAGATATGCTGTGGCACAGCTGGTAGCTACCGGCTGAGTTATCCAGATATTGCCGGACAGCTGCTGGATAATAAATTACAGAAGATTATGGGATATAATAAAAGTAAGATACTGGTTTCTTCCAATCTGGGCTGTTCTCTGCATTATAGGCAGGGGTTGAAAAAACAGGGGCTGGATATTGAGGTGGTGCATCCGGTGGGGTTACTGGCGAGGCAGTTGAGGAACGTTGAGTTTTGAGCATTCAGAAAGAGCTTAGAGTGTTAAGAAAGAGCATAAGTTTTTGTAGAGTTTTGTAAAGGGTTTGTATGACTTTTGAACAACATAAGCGGCAGTTTTCGGGGCTGGATCAGTTTTTGATTAATATTGATACTGGGGTGCGGACTTTGTTTGGGACACCGGAGGTGACGGAACGGGTTAATCCGGCGGACAGTCAGCCTGAGGGTGAGCTGGGTGAGGAGGATCGTAAGCTGGCGGGCAGGCTGATGCGTATTAACCATGCCGGTGAGGTCTCGGCACAGGGGTTGTATCAGGGGCAGGCGCTGACGGCTGAGCTGCCGGAGATTCGGGAGCAGATGCAGCGGGCGGCTCAGGAGGAGAATGATCATCTGGACTGGTGTGAATCCCGTTGTCAGGAGCTGGGAACTCATGTTAACCTGTTGAATCCTTTATGGTATCTGGGTTCGTTAACTATCGGTGCCATTGCCGGTAAGGCCGGGGATAAGTGGAGTCTGGGATTTGTGGCGGAAACGGAACATCAGGTGGTGCGCCATCTGGATGAACATTTACAGCAGTTATCTCCAGAGGATCATAAAAGTCGGGCCATTCTGGAGCAGATGAAAATTGATGAACTGCACCATGCCACCATTGCTGAGGGTGCAGGCAGTGCAAATTTACCGGCAGCAGTTAAGATGGCGATGAAACTGACTTCTAAAGTTATGACTAAGGGAGCTTATTACCTCTAGCGAGTATGCTGTACTTAGATAAATAAATCGACAAAAGGTCGGGGCTGTTGCAGAATTGACGCATTCTGAATTTTCTGAAACGTATTGTGACTGTTTTTCCCGTGCCTGTTC
>JANELJ010000386.1 GCA_024511395.1 Gammaproteobacteria bacterium
ACTATGTATGTGATTAGCTTTACGAATATTTACGGTAACTGGCCAGCAGCACTGACCGTAACCAGCATTTATTTAGCTTTTGCCACAATTTTTTTGGCATCAATGCCCAGAGATTTCATTTTACGATATAAATGGGTACGTTCGACACCTGCCAGTTGGGCTACTTTACCCACGCTTCCACCGACTTCAATTAGTTTCTGTTCCAGGTAAGCCTTTTCAAACATTTCCCGGGCTTCTTTTAAAGGATGATCAAACAGGCTCTGCAGGGCATCACTGCCAGAACTATCCGATGCACCCAGACCAAACTCCCTGCCGGAACTTTCGTATTTCTGTGCCAGCTGCTGTTCAACTTCTTCCAGAGAGATGGTTTCCTCATCGGAAACAATTAACAGGCGCTGCACCATGTTTTTCAGTTCCAGCATATTACCCGGCCAGGTGTAATTGCGCAAACGGTTTAAAGCGGCAATTGAAAAATTGCGGTAATTAAACTGCTCCTTCTGCACAAAACGATCCCGATAATAATTCAGCAGTTCAGGAACATCCTCGCAATGTTCTCGCAGAGGCGGCACTTTAACCTGCAGGACATTAAGCTGAAAATACAGTTCAGATTTAAATTTGTTTTCCTTAACCAGCTGTTCCAGGGAATAATGGGTGGCCGTAATGATCCGGCAGTTCAGGGTAATGGCTTCAGTTCCGCCTATACGGTGAAAACGACCGGTTTCCAGAGTGCTGAGCAGCCGGCCCTGGGTTGCCGGATCCATATCGCCAATATCATCAATATATAAAGTACCCTTACTGGCCTGTTCCAGCAGTCCATAATAGATCCTGCCGTCCTGCTCCGAACCAAAAAGTTCCCTTGCTGAATTTTCCGGATCTAGTGTCGCCACACCCAGTTCTATATAGGCCTGATCCGCCCGGGGGCTTAAGCGATGCAGCAGTCTGGAGTACTTACTTTTGCCACTGCCCGGCTCACCCACAAACAGCACCCGGCTGTCATGCTGGGCAATCTGCTCTATTTCCCGGTGCAGTTCCTGGTTAACCTTGCTCTTGCCTACCGGCTCATCAACCGACAACAGCTGATGGCGCATGTCCTGGTTTTCCTTATCTAGTTTATAGGCTTCCAAGGCATGTTCTACGGTGAGCAGCAGCTTGGCCAGTGACAGTGGTTTTTCCAGAAAATCATAGGCACCCAGACGGGTAGCCTCAACCGCTGTTTCCACGGTACCGTGTCCGGACATCATAATAACCGGAAAACGGCTGGTATCATCACTTTCATACCATTCTTTTAATAAGCTGATACCGTCAATATCCGGCATCCAGATATCCAGCAGCACCAGATCCGGGGTTCTTTTCTGGACCATTTCCCGGGCCTGCTGGCCGTTTTCGGCAATCTCAACTTCATAACCTTCATCCTGCAGGATCTCCTGCACCAGTTCCCGGATATCCGGTTCATCATCAACAACAAGTATATAGGCAGACGCCATTTTATTTCCTCAAGTACATCCATGTTTTCATAAACCCCGTAAACACAGTATCTGCAGTCAGTCACTCTACGGTATTCTGAATTATACTGAATAATTAATTTTTTATACGGCAGGCAATCTTATCACAACTCTGGCTCCGCCCTGCGGCGCATTTTCTGCCAGAATAGAACCGCCATGTTCTTCAATAATCTTTTTCACAATAGCCAGCCCCAGTCCCGTCCCCTTGGGCTT
>JANELJ010000155.1 GCA_024511395.1 Gammaproteobacteria bacterium
AAAAGGCATTAAAACGGCGCAGTGCGATTGAGCCTGAAATTGGTCATATGAAAAATGATGGCCGTTTAGACCGCTGCTACCTCAAAGGTGCAGTCGGTGATGCCATTAATGTGGTTATGGTGGCCGCTGGTCATAACTTAAGAAAGATCCTCAATAAGCTCCGGCTTTTGTGGCTCAAAATTATTTCCGGTTTGATGGGATATTTTATCAAACCAGAACAATCAGCCGCTTTAAACCTGGCTTGATGTCAGACTTAAAACGGTATTATTCAGGTTGAACTAAATAATACCGTTCCCTGATCACTTATGTTCCCTCTCCCTCTGGGAGAGGATCAGGGTGAGGGCCTTCTTTATAACCTTATCTTATACCACCCGTAACCAATCAACTCATGCAGAGCCAGATAGTTTTGCCAGAGTGACTTACTATTGGGTATAAAATCCCCGTGAATATAATCAATTTCACTGTGCATAAAGCCTATAGGTGCCGGAGTAATATTGTCAAATACTGGCTTAAAGGCAAGTAATGCCTTGGGCATATGAAAGGCACTGGCCACCAGCAGAGGCCGGGTAAAATTATGCTGGCTCATTATCGCTTTAGAAAAACGGGCATTTTCCATTGTGTTGGTGCTTTGCTGTTCAACAAAAATATTAGCGGTGATCTTAAACTCCTGCTGTAACACCTGCTTCAGTAATATCATTACGTTCTATACCACCGTTCACAATCACCGGCAAGCCGGTCTGTTTCTGCAGACGAACACCATAACGTAAACGCAGTAAGGTAAAATAACCCACATCCGGCTTATTATCATATTCCTTTGCCCTGGACTGTATGCCGCCTGCCAGAATAATAATGACATCATTATCCAGCTTTTTAATTGATGCCTGAGTTAAAGGCGGCACAGTTTCCAGCAAGCCGTATAAATGGTGTGTGGTGGTGGAAATACTTAACACATAAATAATAATAATCTGTATCACCAACAGCCGCTTAACCATACGCACATGTCTGACAAACAGGATGGTTAATAGCAACAGGGTAATAAACAAACCCGGCGGCATAAACAGCAGTTCAAATATTCGGGTAATATAAAGACTCATCAGGCATAATCATTTATGATTTATTTAGGATAACTTTTATTATCTTGTAACATTACTTACCTAAAAGCAAGACGGAGATTTTTTTGGCGGGAAAAACCACCGGCAATACCCTGTACCTGTGTGAGAAACCCTCTCAGGGCCGTGATATTGCCGCCTTTCTGGGTGCTCATCAGCGCCGCAACGGCTACATGCAGGGACAGGGCATACTGGTGTCCTGGTGTATCGGTCACCTTCTGGAACTGGCACCCCCGGATGCTTATGATAAGCGCTATAAACGCTGGGCCTTAAATGACCTGCCCATAATTCCTCAGCAGTGGAAGCTGGAAACTAAAAAATCCACCGCTAAACAACTCACGGTGTTAAAAAGCCTGTTAAAACAATGTCAGGCCGTAGTAATTGCCACCGATGCGGATCGGGAAGGTGAAACCATTGCCCGGGAAGTGCTGGACTATCTGCATTATAACGGTGATATACAGCGCTTATGGCTGTCGGCTCTAGACAAGATCAGCATACAGAGAGCCTTTAACCATCTTAAAAGCAACCAGGATACCCTGCCCCTGTATCGATCCGGCCTGGCCCGCAGTCGGGCAGACTGGCTTGTCGGTATGAACCTGACCCGGGCGTTTACACTTAAGGCCAATAATCGTCAGGTACTTTCTGTGGGGCGGGTTCAGACACCCACCCTGGCACTAGTGGTAAAACGGGATCGGGAGATCAGTCAGTTTATACAGCAAACCTATTATGATGTGGAGGCTTTTTTCCAGGCCGGTGACGGAGTATTAAAAACTCAGTGGCTGTTTGATCCCAAATGTAAAACCCACTGTTTTGATAAAGCCGTCGCCGAGGCTCTGATACAACGTTGTGAAAATCAGCACGGTCAGGTCAGCAAGGCTCAGACCCAGCGTAAAAAACAGCCTCCGCCGCTGCTGTATAATCTTTCCGGCCTGCAGCAGGAGGCCTCCCGACGCTGGGGCTATGGTGCCCAGGAGGTATTGAATATTGCCCAAGCGCTTTATGAAACGCACAAACTCACCAGTTATCCGAGAAGCGACTGTGAATACCTGCCCCTAAGCCAGTTTAAAGATATATCCTCTGTATTACAGGCTATGTGCAAAACCGATCCTACCATCTGTGAGCTGATTGCACAGGCCGAACAGCAACAGCAGTCCCGGGTCTGGAATGATAAAAAAATTACCGCTCATCATGCCATTATTCCCACTCAGGCCACCACCCCTGTCAGCCGCCTGAATGACCGCAAAAAGAATATTTATGATTTAATCCGTCGTCGCTATCTGGCTCAGTTTTTTCCGGATTTTGAATATGACCAGAGTATTATTATCGTCAGTATCGGCCAGGATCAGTTTAAGGCCAGTGGTAATATCACACGGATTACTGGCTGGAAAGCGGTGATCAGAGAGACTTATAATAACCAGGACAAAGAGCAGCAACTGCCCGCCGTATCCAGGGGAGAATCTCTGCTATGCAGTCAACTGGAACTAAAGAAAAAACAGACCAAACCACCCAGACACTATACCGAAGGCACCTTGATCCGTGCCATGGAAACCATCGGCAGTCAGGTCACTGACAAGGTCATGAAAAAAATTCTGCGTGAGACGACCGGTCTGGGTACCCAGGCCACCCGTGCCAATATTATTCAGATCCTGTTGCAGCGAAAGTTTATTCAAAAGGATAAAAAACTTATTAAAGCCACGGAACTGGGCTTTAAGCTAATTGATTCAGTCCCTGAAAGCATTAAGGATCCGCTGTTAACCGCACAGTGGGAACAGCAGTTAGAGGATCTGGCCAATAACCGGGAAGATAATATTGAAGGCTTTTTACAGCAGCAGATTGATCTGCTTAATAGTATTCTCCGTCAGTTAAAGCAGGGCGGGCAATCACCCAAACTCTCTGCATCAGTAAAATACCAGAGCTGCTCAGTCTGCCCGCAATGTGGTAAACCACTGGAGATCCGCAAAGCAGTTAAGGGCAAACGCATTGGCCAGAATTATATCGGCTGCAGTGGCTTTCCAAACTGCCGGTTTTTTTCCTGGGATATATAATACTAGCTTATGGTACTGTTAAAACACGTACCATATTAGTACCACCGGCTTCCTGTCCCGGGCCGGCGGTGACGACAATAATGTCCTTGGACTTGATAAAGCCGCAGCGTTTGCCTTCTTCCAGAGCATAATCCAGTTTTTCGTTGTTATTGCCACCTTCCTTGTACAGAATGGAATACACCCCCCAGTTCATGGCTGAGCGCAGTACAACGGATTCGGTACAGGTTACCGCCAGAATTAAGGATTCAGGGCGATATTTGGAGATTTGCCGAGAGGTAAAGCCCGATTCAGTCAGGCTGATAATGGCGACTGCTTTTAAATGGTTGGCCATGGTGATGGCCGCCTGGCTGACGGCTTCGGTCACTACATTACTGTTATGAGGGCGGATACTCTGCAGATAACCGAACTCCGCCAGTGATGCCTCGGCACGCTCTGCCAGTAGGGCCATCATTTTAACGGCTTCTACCGGGTATCGGCCCATGGCGGTTTCACCGGACAACATAATAGCAGAGCTGCCGTCAAGAATGGCATTGGCCACATCACTGGCTTCTGCACGGGTGGGTTTGGGATTATTTTCCATAGAGGCCAGCATTTCGGTGGCTACAATAACCGGTTTACCACTGGTTACTGTGGACTGAATAATACGCTTCTGCATTCCGGGCACATCAGCTAGGGGTAACTCCACACCCAGATCACCACGGGCCACCATGGTACCGTCTGCCACCGCCACAATAGCGCTTAGATTTTCTATACCGGCCTTGTTTTCTATCTTGGCAATAACCGGAATACTGACCCCTTTATCTTCCAGAATGGAACGTATTTTTATAACATCATCGGCAGTCTGGACAAAAGAAGCGGCGATATATTCCACATTATTTTCAGCGGCAAAACTGAGTTCTTTTAAAATTTCTTTCTGGTTTTCCGGGCTGACAGCGCTCATTTCCAGCTGGGTTTCCGGCAGGTTGACGCTTTTATTTTCTCTAAGCAGGCCGCCATGAATGACCTGGCAATGCACTTCACCACCATGAGTCTGTTCAATTTTGGTCACCGCCAGTTCAATTGCACCGTCATTAAGCAGAATATGAGTGCCTTCCTTAACTTCATTATGCAGATTATTATAGTTAACGGATACGCCCTGCTCATTACCCTCTCTGGCATAGGAGTACAGAATAAAATTCTCACCGGCAGTTAATTCAACGCTAGAACCCGCCAGTTTTCCAGTGCGGATTTCGATACCCTTGGTGTCTGCCATAATGGCAATATGCTGACCCATTTCCCGGGCTACCCGGCGTATCATCTCCAGCCGTTTCTGCTGGGTTTCATCCACACCAAAGGACATATTCAGGCGGGCAACATTCATACCCGCATTAATCATCTGTTTCAGTATTTCGGGGGAATCACTGGCAGGACCAATGGTGGCAACAATTTTGGTTTTACGTAGGGCTGGGGCATTACTCATAATTAATTCTTTATAGTCAGATAAAAAATGGCTGGATGAAAAGAGGACATATTGTTCCTGAATTGCAGATTTTTTTCATCTCAGCACTTATCATATCATAGCTGAAGACTAAGCCTGTTACTAGACATCTTTACGTTGTTGTAATATCCTCTGTCATGGGTTTATGGATCAGATAACCCTGTATATTTTCGCATTGTTCGGCCAGCAGAAAAGCCTGCTGTTCTTCGGTTTCTACGCCTTCCGCTATAACCTCCAGATCATAAATCGGTCATAGTTTTTTGGATTACTATCAAGAATAATGGCTATCAGGCAAGTTGTCTATGTAGATTGACCATCAATTAAAATATTTTTTGTAATTACTGCTCTTCATAGGTATGTCTTTAAGGATTTTATCATTTCGTTTCAATAGTTTACCCATCAGGATGTAACTCCATAATTAGGTTCTACACCAAACTGATAAAGTCCAGTAGACTTATCTCGTTTAGGATGAGCTCTGCCGGTATTTTCTTTCAGGAAAAAATATGTTCTTTCAAGCACATCCGTTAATTGTTTTCGTTTATGGTTAACAATGGATTCCAATAATGAATACCACCAGTAAACGGTTGTTTTGGAGATCGTCAACGTTGACATCTCCATTTTGTTCTATGCTACTACATAGTTCAACCTGAATAATACCGTTTTAAGCCTGACATCAAGCCAGGTTTAAAGCGGCTGATTGCCCCGGTTTGATAAAATATCCCATCAAACCGGAAATAATTTTGAGCCACAAAAGCCGGAGCTTATTGAGGATCTTTCTTAAGTTATGTCCAGCGGCTACCATAACCACATTAATGGCATCACCGACTGCACCTTTGAGGTAGCAGCG
>JANELJ010000387.1 GCA_024511395.1 Gammaproteobacteria bacterium
CTGAAAAGGGGGTATCTGTCTTAATCGTTGGGAAAAACCTATGCTTTTGCCCGGTTTATTAAGTTTCTTTTCACTCAATACGACTTTTAGTTTTTTTGATAATGTGGTTCTTTTCATTTGAAGCTAATTTGATGATAAATAATTGTTATTCAGGCAATTATTTATCATCAAATTAGCTTCATTTCAACTCCTAAAGATCATACCTATGATAAAACATTAGAAGATGTTTATCTTTTAAATAATTATTTCGTTTCTGACTTTGAAGTCATACACAATATAATAAACTCATAACAACCTAACCATAATGGAGTATTCGCCTTAGCGATAAGCCAATGACCCAGGACACGCATCTGCACCGAAAAGGTCCACTTGCCATAACGCTGGCGGCCATTGTTATTATTCTCAGCGGGGTAAAATACGCAGAAAATATTATTTCTCCCATGCTGATTGCCCTGTTTATTACGGCCATCAGTGCCCCGGCCATGCTCTGGCTGACTCAGCGTAAAGTTCCTTCGGGTATTGCAGTCACGCTTATTATTTTTACTATTGTCACTTTTGGTGTAATTATTATTTCCGTATTAAGCACCTCTATCCATCGCTTTTCCGATAACCTGCCCGAATATCAGGAACGCCTGCAGCTTATTACTCAATCCATGGTTTTTCCCCTGAATAAAATCGGGCTGAATATTAATATTGATGAAATGGTGCAGACAGCTAATCTGGGCAAGGTTATGGGCTTTGTCGGCTCTACTTTTAATCAGTTTCTGGGCTCCTTTTCCCATTATTTTGGTATTAAGTCTGATGGGTATTGATTTTCCCTTATTATGGGGCTTGGTAGTTTTTCTGCTTAATTTTGTACCCAATATCGGCTCCATTCTGGCTGCCGTACCCGTTATTTTACTGGCTCTGGTTCAGTTTGGTTTTGTGGCGGACGCTGAGGTTATTATTCTGTATCTTCTGGTCAATAATATTTTAGGTAATTTCCTGGAGCCAAAACTAATGGGACGCAATCTTGGGCTTTCCACCCTGGTGGTGTTTTTGTCTTTGGTATTCTGGGGCTGGCTGTTAGGGCCTGTGGGTATGTTTTTGTCCGTACCATTAACTATGACACTAAAAATTATCATGGATAATAATGACAATACCCGCTGGATTGCTATTCTATTAAGCAATAATGCAGAAATAGAACAGGCATAAGCGATTACATATAAACAACGCCCATGATGGAAAAACTTTTACAAACCGCCGGTACCATTATCTCAGGCAAGGAACAGCAGCTGAAGCTGGCTATTGCCTGCCTGATAAGCTGCGGTCATTTACTGATTGAAGATTTACCGGGTATGGGTAAAACCACCCTGGCCCGCCTGTTTGATTTACAGTATTCCCGCATCCAGTTTACCAGTGATATGCTGCCGGCCGATATTATCGGCATCTCCATATTTGATAAAAACACCTCAGAATTTCGCTTTCATCCAGGGCCGGTATTCAGTCAGCTGGTACTGGCCGATGAAATAAACCGGGCCACTGCCAAAACCCAGAGTGCACTGCTGGAGGCCATGGAAGAAAAACTGATTTAACCATTCATGGCGTACCGTTCGATTAAACCGCTCTACATAAGCATTTTATTGTGGATTACCCGGCTGAATATATTGTAGCTTTATATCCTGTGCCTTTGCCCAGTCAACCACTTTCTGGCTTATGTTCTCAG
>JANELJ010000156.1 GCA_024511395.1 Gammaproteobacteria bacterium
CTGATCGAGAAACAGGCATTTAGTTCAATATTTTTTAGTTCTTATCCAGAATTCAGGTTAACTATGCTTCATGCCCAGCGATCTGGCCTTTTTATTCATGGCCTTAACAAAAGCCTTCATACCGCCAGAATAATTTCTGCCCAGTGCAGCAGCGGCCAGGTTTTCAGATGACATCAGAGCAATTCTCATAACATCACCCCGACTGAGTTCAGAATCAATACGAATGCGGGAATAATAATTATTGATATTCTGCTTGTCTTCTTTGCTGAAGCGTATTTTTTCTTTTAAAGACTGCTCATCCAGTACCACCATAGCCGTCATAAGCTTGGTAATAGACGCCAGCGGCATGACAATATCATTATTTTTATTTAATAAGGTTTTACCTGTCTTTAAGTCCACAACGGAAGCACTGACTGAAGCCAGATTAACCTAGCTGTTTCTGGCAAACAGTCCGGGGGCTGAAACCATGAGGAAAATAAAAACAGTTAATCTGTAAAACGGTGGCACTTCTCTAAACCTTAATATAGTACCCTCTCCCATAGGGAGAGGGAATATTGAGGAAAGTTGGTGCACTAATTTATATTAATCAATTCCCGCAAAACCGATGTTGCATAGCTTCCGGAAGGTAAATTAAAACGCAGCTCGACTGACAGCTTATCCACTGTATTAAAACTGACCTGTATGTTTTTCGGCATTAATCTAACCGAACGGCGCTCCTGCTGCAAGCCCTGATTTTCCAGAGCCGAACACCATTGTGCCAGTTGTTTAGCCGTCTGCTGTTCCAGTGTCAGTATGGGAAATGATTCAGGGGCTTCAGACATTATCCGGCCTGATCATCTTCGGCATTAGTATCGACACTCTGTAATAATACTACGGCATGAGCAGCTATTCCTTCCTTACGACCGGTAAAACCCATTTTTTCTGTGGTGGTCGCCTTGATATTAATTTGTGATAAATCAACCTTCAAGTCAGATGCAAGATAATTGCGCATGGTGTTAATATGTGCCGCCATTTTAGGCGCCTGGGCAATAATGGTCATATCCACATTGGCAATCCGATAGCCTGATTGGCTAATCTCCCCCATAACCCGTGTCAGCAGGATACGGCTATCAATATTTTTAAACTCATCGGAACTGTCTGGAAAATGCTTGCCGATATCACCTAATGCCAGGGCACCCAGCAGGGCATCGCATAATGCATGCACCAGTACATCGCCGTCAGAATGAGCCAGTAATTCATGAGTATAAGGAATTTTTGCCCCGCCAATAGTGATATAGGTGTTATCTGTTTGCCCCGAGCTATCACTGAAACGGTGAGCATCATAACCATGACCAATTCTTAACATTTTATTTACCTGATTTATTTAGCCTGAAAGGTTTTATTGCCCAACGAGGCATTAAAAAACTGTTCCGCGAGATGCAGATCACCGGGATGGGTAATTTTAATATTACCGGGCTGACCTTCCACCATTTTAGGCTTCAGACCCTGCTGTTCTACAGCAGACGCTTCATCAGTGACCAGAGCCTTATTGTTGATAGCTTCTTCCAAGGCATTTTTCAACAGCCCCAGGGGAAACATCTGCGGAGTCAGGGCACGCCAGAGTTCACTGCGATCAACGGTTTCCAGCACTTCTCTGTCAGGAGTACAGCATTTAACCGTATCAGCCATAGGCAGTCCAAGTAAACCGCCACAGTCACTGTCCGCCAGCTCATTAATCAGTCGGTCAATATCAGAAGCCAGAAGACAGGGGCGGGCTGCATCATGAACCAGTACCCAGTGATACCCTTCTATTTGAGCCGATAACTCAATCAGGGCATTAAGTACGGAATGACATCGCTCCTCCCCGCCTGAAGCCACCAGCAGCGGTTTATTAATAGCCTGATAATGACCGGCAATATCCTGCCAATAGGGATCGCCGTCGGTAAGTGCAAGAATAATTCCGGAAATATCCGGATGCTTAACAAACACATCAAGGGTCTGTTCCAGAACAGTTTTACCTGCCAGGGGCAGATACTGTTTAGGGATACTTGCCCCCATACGCTTACCAACCCCGGCGGCCGGAATAACCGCCCAGAAGGCATGATTTTTTTTATTATGAGCTGGCATATTTAAAAATTGAATCCGCAGAGTCGATCAGAGTTAAAATTGTGAAATAAGCTGCGCCAGTAACTGCCGCACTTTAGCCATACCTTCAACCAGATTTCGGTCAATGGCCTCCATAGTAATTAATTCATCACTGATCCCGGCCGCCCAGTTGGCATTAACACAAACGGACACATAATCCATATTCAACTCCCTGGCCAGAGCCGCTTCCGGCATACCGGTCATACCTACCATATCACAGCCATCTCGTTTTAAGCGCTGTATTTCTGCTGCTGTTTCAAGTCGCGGCCCTTCGGTTGCAGCATAGGTTCCACCCTTAATAATATCAATACCCTGCTGCTGAGCTGCATCAAAGATCTGTTCACTGAGTTGTTTGTTATAGGGCCAGGAAAAATCAATATGGGTGACATGGCTGAGGTTACTTTCAAAGAAAGTATTTACCCGGCGGGTCGTATAATCAATAATTTGATCCGGCACGGCCAGGGTACCGGGAACCATGTCATCACGAATACCGCCCACGGCATTAATGGCAAAAATACTGGTTACACCTACTGATTTAAGTGCCTTGATATTGGCCCGGTAATTAATCATATGCGGAGGAATATTATGAGCATGACCATGTCGCGCCATAAATACCATTTCCTGTTCAACAACACCGTCAATAC
Source organism: Gammaproteobacteria bacterium (assembly GCA_024511395.1). Lineage (GTDB taxonomy): Bacteria > Pseudomonadota > Gammaproteobacteria > GRL18 > GRL18 > JANELJ01. The sequence continues at coordinate 2,769 of JANELJ010000156.1, forward strand.
AGCCAAAAGCCAGTGCTGAAGAAGGTTCTCCAAAGGAAGTCATAACAATTTCCCGGCGGACAATTTCCAGGTTCTCCAGTTTGGTCAGACCGGTGCCGCCGATAATGGCAAATTTTTTATCACTTTTCTTTTCCGTCATGAACTAAAGCCCCTTTATAAACCTTTTACCGCATAAATACCCGGAGCATTTCTGAGCATACCTTTGTAGTCCATGCCGAAACCAAATACGTAACGGTCCGGTACATCAAGCGCTGAAAAGTCAGGCCGGGTATCATTTTTTCTGTCGTGTTTTTTATTCACCAGAACCGCACTGTGAACCTGTTCAGCTCCTTCATCCAGACAGTATTTTTTTATTTCATCCAAGGTAATACCCTCATCATGGATATCATCAACCAGCAGTATATTACGGTCTTTAAGCTCAATACGGGGCTTGTTCAGCCATTTTAATTCACCGCCCGTGGTTTTATTCCGATAGCGGGTGGCGTGGATATAATCAACCTGCAGGGGAAAATCCAGTTCAGTCAGCAGCAGTCCCATGGGAATAATGGCACCATTCATAACACCAAGTACCAGTAAGTTGGCATCCGCCAGCTGCTCCGTAATCTCTTCAGCCAGATTCTTAACGACCTCATGTACCTGTTCTTTGCTGTATAAACAGTCAGCCTGTTCTTTAACCTGCCAGCATTCCTGCAGAAGCGTATTGATTTGGGTCATGTTTTGTCTTTTTTAATTAATAAGTAAAAGTAATGGTATTATCATCCATTGCTTCCGAAATCATATAGGCTCCGCCAATGGTTTCGGTAATTTCAGGGATCAGGTCATCGCCCCATAAATCCAGGGTCGGTGTACACACCTTGAATTTAACCTCGGCCTCATAGGCTTCCCGTATATAATCATAAACAGTCTGCTCACTGTCCGGTTTGATAAACAGCTTTTCTGCTACACCGCGCACCGCCAGTTCCCCGGAGCGCCCGGTCAAAATAACTTCTACTTCGTATTCCATTGCAGCAGCCACGGTTGCCTAAAAAAAGGGAGCGCCCAGTTCGGCACTGTTATTTGGATCGGTATTGACCATTACAATTAATAATTTATCAGCCACGTATATCCCCTGTTAGCTTTTATCTGTACCTGTACCTGCATCTGCCGCTCCCGCATACTGCGGTTCCAGCTGAGTTAATTCACCACTGAGGTGAATTGTAGATGTCGGGAAGGCCACTTCTGCACCGTGTTTTTCAATGATCTGAATAATACGGAACAGGACATCCTGTTTTACTTTGTGGTATTTAATCCAGTTGGTAGTTTTAGTAAAAGTATAGATGAAAAAATCCAGTGATGACGGAGCAAATTCATTAAAATTAACCATTAAGGTCTGCGTTGAGTCAATTTCATCGTGATAATCCAGCATCACCCGGATATCTACCAGAATCTCATCCAGCTTATCCACATCCTCATAACGCACACCAATGGTTTCCTTAATCCGTCTATGGGTCATACGGGAGGGATTTTCCACGGCAATATTGGCAAAAGTGGAATTGGGAACATACAGCGGACGCTTGTCAAAAGTACGAATGGTGGTAAGCCGCCAGCCGATATTTTCCACCGTACCCTCAATATTGCGATCCGGTGAACGGATCCAGTCACCTACCGCAAAAGGACGGTCCAGGTAGATAATCAGACCACCAAAAAAGTTGGACAGCAGATCCTTGGCAGCAAAGCCCACGGCAATACCGCCAATACCACCAAAGGCCAGCACACCGGAAATACTGACCCCCAGTTCCTGCAGCATAATCAGAGCACCGGTAATAAAAATTGAGGCACGGATTAACTTGGCAACGGCCTGAATAGTGGTTATGTCATAACTGGAATCTTTTTTACGCCCGATATTAATAATATTACGTTCTGCCCGAACCACAATACGCAGAGCCAGCCAGGTAAAGATTAAAATCATACCGACTTCACGTACCGGAACCACCAGTTTGTCAAACACACTGACATTATTGGCATCAGCAATCACATTGGCTGCAGTAGTTATACCCCAGAGCCAGATAAAGGCAGAGATAGGCTTAGCCAGAGAATCCAGCAGGGCATCGTCCCATGGATTTTTAGTGGTTTCGAGCTTCTTTTTTACCTTGTTGATTATTCTTTTCTGAAAAAAGTTAAATAATAGTACTATCAGGATGATTAAAAAAGCCTCGGTGATCCATAATCCGTCACCGCGTAAAAAATCCACCTGTAACAACCACTGTTTTAATTCAAATTCAGCAGAATCCATACCACCCTCTTAAGCCTTGATTATTTTCATCTAGCATAGAATTTACTGATAATCCGTCGGATCCAGCAGATCCTGTGACGGTTCTTCTACATATTTTGTCAGCATGGCACGGGCTTCTTTCCAGCGTGGTTCAGAAACCAGAGTCTCCCGACTGACAAAATGCTGACCATGCATATGTGATAACCTCAAACTGGAAGCCGGATCACTATAGCCCTTTAAGCTGCGCACCACATCCCAGGCCGCCGCCCGGTTATTACAGACCAAGATCATATCACATCCGGCCTGCAGAGACAGTTGCGCCCGCTGAATATAATCCCCGGCAATCACCGCCCCTTCCATACTCAAATCATCACTGAATACCGCCCCCTGAAAATGCAGCCTGTCT
>JANELJ010000021.1 GCA_024511395.1 Gammaproteobacteria bacterium
TTTTTTTGATAATGTGGTTCTTTTCATTTGAACCCTTTTTGTTGATAAATAATTGCCTGAATAACAACTATTTGATCATCAAATTGGCTTCATTTCAACTCCTAAAGATCATACCTATGATACGAAGTTAAAAAATAGATTAGATTCCAGGAGTCTGAATTTAGGGGCGATATTTTCCTGAAAGGTTCTCTCTTTTCTTTCCCAGGCCGGGAACCTTGTTAATAGTAAATCCGGCATCTGTCAGACCTCTTCGCACAAAACCTGCCGAAGTAAACGTGCTTAATGTCGTACCGGGTTTGCTGAGTAGATACAGGCTGGTAAATAAAGCCTGCTGCCACATATCGGGATTTCTGGCAGGAGCAAAACCGTCCAGATACCAGGCATCAAAAGACTGCTTATGTTCTGGGAACATGATAGACAACTCCTGCTGTGTATCCCCGCTTATCAGAGTCAGTTTAAATTGCTGTTCAAAGAATGAATGTTCAAAAACAGACTGCTGACTTAAAAAGTCAGGCCATACATCAAGCAATGCTCTGCATGGCTCATCCAGTTGCAGCCATTGTTCTGAAAACAGAGTGTATATTCTGCTTAACTGAACTTTACTGAATGGATATTTTTCCACAGCAATATAATCTATCGGCTTTTTGGGTTCAGGTGTTTGCAGTCAGTAATACAGAGTGACCAGAAAATTAAGCCCGGTTCCAAAACCGGTTTCACCAATTTTTATTGCTGCTGTTTCCTGATGGTCAGTAGACTGGATAAAGCGTTGTGGAAAACCGTTTTGTTTTAAAAAAACATACTCTGTTTCCGCCAGCCCGCCGTCAGTCGAGAAATAATAATCCTGAAACTGCTCAGAATAGGGTTCTCCGCTGGCAAGCCATTTAATATCTGGTGTATTGGGTATAGTTGCTGTCTGTTGCTGGTTTAATAAAAGTTACAGGCATTATAATCAGGTGTTTCATAATGAAATAGTACTGTTGCAATATAATGTATTGATCAATAAAGAAAAATAAACTTATAATGTTTGTTTTAGTCTTATGGTATTTATCTATTTTATTTTTAATTTTAGTTAAAGGACAAGTTAAAACATGAAAAAACTGATATTAGGTGCAGCTATGCTGTTAAGCGGTTCGGTTCTGGCTTCCGGTGGTCATCACTGGGGCTATGAAGGTGAAAGCGCCCCTACTCACTGGGCACAACTAACCCCGGAATACAGTGCCTGTGCGGGTAAAAACCAGTCTCCCATTGATTTGCAGGGTTTTATTGAAGCGGAACTGCAGCCTATCGACTTTAATTACAAAAGTGGTGGACATGAGATTCTGAATAATGGTCATACTGTCCAGATCAATTATAAAAAGGGCAGCAGTATCACTATTGATAATGATACGTTTAATCTACTGCAGTTTCATTTCCACGCGCCCAGTGAGAATATGATCAAGGGTATTTCCTATCCTATGGAAGCCCATCTGGTTCATGCAGATAAAGACGGTAATCTGGCCGTAGTTGCGGTTATGATTGAAGAAGGTGCTTCCAATCCAGTACTGGAAAGCGCCTGGAAACAACTGCCTGCTCATGCAGGTGATAAAACGGCTTTAAGCGCAGAGCTTGATGTTAATAAAACCCTGCCTGAAAACAGAGATTACTACCGTTTTAACGGTTCCTTAACCACACCGCCCTGCAGTGAAGGGGTTCGCTGGTTTGTGATGAAAGATACCGTTACGGCATCCAAAGCACAGATTGATGCTTTTAAGAAAGTCATGCGTCATCCTAATAACCGTCCTGTTCAGCCAGTTAATGCCCGTCCGGTTCTGCAGTAACAGCCTGTACAAGCAGGAAGATATTTCTTCCTGCAACTTTCAACTTCAATACATCACCCATAAAAAAATAGATTGTTTGCTAGAAGTCGATTATAATTTTACTAATTACCTATCGATAATATAATATAAAAAGAGGTGGGTATGATTTCAGCAAAATTATCCAGTAAATTCCAGTTAGCTATACCTAAAGCAATTAGAGAAACCCTGAATTTAAAACCAGGATAACGTTTTTCTTTAATTACGATTGGTAATGTAATAGAAATGGTTCCAGTTCAATCTATTAAAGATGCCAGAGGCTCTTTTTCTAATATTGGAAGTTTATAATTCTGATGATTATAGAGATCGCCAGGAACGTAGTATATGACCCACTTGGTGGATACCTGCAGCTGGATCGAGTGGCTGACAAATGGGGTTCTCGCTGATAAATATGAGCCTTATATGCTTGATGTTGAAGCCATTATAGTTCCAACATCCGTACAGTTTGAACTCTATAAATGGGCTTGTCGGGTTAAAGGTAAACAATTAGCCTTGGAAGCCATTGCATTGACTGAGCAAGGGCAAGTGCTTGCTTTAACAACTTCTATTACCTTATTAGCAGCCGATTTATCAGCACTGCATAAACTGTCTTTTGCAGATGCTATTATTTATGCCAGTGCTCAAAATGAAACAGCAGAACTGATAACATCTGATGATCATTTCAAAGGTCTGGCAGGTGTGACTTATTTTAAAAAAGGCTGACTATTTGTTTTTGATTGAATTTAGCCCGTCACCCGTCTATGATTGTGTTTTATTTCTCAAACACTTACAGGAAAAATTATGATAAGTAAGAAAATCAGAAAAGAACTCATTAAACAGCTGAATCATGAATTCTATTCCGCTTATCTATACCTTTCCATGTCTGCCTACTGCAGCTCAAAAGATTTTAACGGGGCCGCCCACTGGTTTAAACTGCAGTATGAAGAAGAACACCAGCATGCTACCCGTATCTACAATTATCTGATAGAACAGGGCTGTTCCATTAATCTTGAAGCCATTGATAAGCCGCCCAAAGAATTCGGTACTCTGCTGGATGTTTTTCAGGCCAGTCTGGAGCATGAGCAGTTTATGACCCGAAATCTGAATGAGCTAAGCAATAAGGCTCTAAAGAAAAAAGATCATGCCAGCTATAATCTTCTGCAGTGGTTCGTCAATGAGCAGGTGGAAGAAGAGTCCACAGTCATGGAAATTATTGCCAAGTTAAAACTGGTGGATTGGGATGGCTATGGTACGCTGATGATTGATAATGAGTTATCTACCCGTACCCTTGGGACACCTTCTGATCTTTAAGTGATACTATTTACCCTTCCATGACGTAAGTATGGAAGGGTAATTCAGCTATTGCTGTTCTTTACGGATTTAGCTCTACCAATACCTGCCCGTCACCATCGTTATTACGTTTATTCTGTTGTGCAATAAAATTCTGCAGAGCTTTTTCCAGTTCCTTACCCTCCCAGTTCTGTTTATGGCTGGAATACTTAGATGCCTCAAGGCCGGTAATGGCCCTGATTAAAGCCTGATCATCCGTCTGTTCAATAATGTCCGATAAACCGGCCAGCAAAGGCTGATTAAAGTAAATTTTTGCCCAATGCACCAGAGCCTCCTGAGTGGCTGTGGGATTGTTTTTCTGGCAGGCGGCATAAACACGCTGTAAATAAGGCTCGTGTGAATCTTTCTGTACGGGGGCTGTTGCTACGGCTGGTGCAGTCTGTTTTTTTCGGGCAGAAAGCCATAATATCAGTGTTATCTGCCATAACACCAGTAAGCACGTACTGACCCAGAACCAAAGGTTTTTAGTAAAATGCGGTTCTTCTGTAATGATTTTTTCAATGGTATTTTCAGTGCGTTCAGGCATTGAATTATCACTTTTTGTGCTATTGGCAACTGGCTGAACCGGTTGTGGTTTGGTTACCAGTGCAGGTGTAGGTGGTTTGGGAGCCGGCTGAGTCTGCATATCAGGGTTAGGCAGGGCGTTAAGTGTTCTGGCCGGCAGAATAGCGGTTTCCTGCTTATTGGTTATGGTATTCCACCAGCTGACTTTAATTTCAGGCAGTGTGAATTGGCCGGGATGTAAGGGGATAATGGCAATGGTGTCTTTGCGGCTGCCGATAACCTTACCGTTAAGCAGCTGGTTATTGAGTTTTTCCTTATCAGGATAGGTTTTATAATCGCTGTTTGAAGCCATGCTAATGGCCGGAAGCTGAGACCCCAGAAGATTGGTGGCACGGATAATAATATGCCGGGTAATGGCCTCTCCGGCTTTAATGTTACTGGTGTCTTCCAGAATTTCCGATTCCAGTACCACCGACTCGGCAGGCAGCCAGTATTGACCGGTATAGCTGGATGGAATGGGTTTAACATTAATAGTAACCGGTTCTGTACGGCTGATCAGTTGACGTCCGGGACGTGAAAACAGGGAAAAACTCTGGCCGATTTCCTTATTACCAGAAAATGTTAGTGATGGAATGGTTAATGTGCCGCTTTGCTGAGGATAAATAGCATATTGACGTTCTATCACATTGTAACGGTTTTTGCCGATCACCTTAGTATAGTTACTGTCATTACCCAGTTTTTCAATAACAGCATTGTTCAGTTCCAGATCAGTTAAGGTGGCATTGGCCAGTCGGATACGATGATACAGTTGCACGGTCAGCAGGATCTGTTGCTGTACATAGATACTGTCTTCAGTGGATAAGTGCAGCTTTAAAAAAAACTCCTTGCCGTCCAGTGCAGGTGTTGTGGACTGTTTCTGAATGACCAGGGGTATCGGTTTAGTCTGTTCATTGCCGACCTTGATGGCAGGTATAGTCAGTTCCCCGGTTGATCTAGGTAATAGTGTTATTGTCCAGGTCTTGGTACTGGAAGCATGGCCGTTAATAAAACTGTAATTCTGGCTCTGACTTTGTCCCATAATCTGGAAATCTTTTTTCAGCACATCCAGATCCGGTGATCCGGAACCGTTTTTGGACTGAATATTCAGTGTGATGGTTTCATCAATACCCACTACGGTTCGGTCAGTTGTTGCCCTGACATCGGCCCATAAGGGGGCAGAGAAACTGATCATCAGCAAAATGAGCATAATATACTGCAATTTAAGACCCATTAATGTATTAAGCGTATTTCTTACCATGGGTTACCCTCGTATTGTTGCGGACTTTGCTGTTGTCTTTGTTTAATCAATGTATTATTCCTGAATTTAATTCTCAGCAGTTCACCGGGGTTGTCCGGGATCCGCTGTAACCACTGTTTCATGGATTGCTGTTCTTCTTGGTTGAGCTGAGACATAACATCGGCTGGAGCCTGTGCAGCCTGCTCTCTGGCTTTTTCAATCTCCTCAGCGCTGTCAGGCTGTTGTGCCTGCTGGGATTGCTGATCCCTGTTTTCCTGCTGAGCATTTTGATCCGCCTGCTGTTGCTGTTCAGAAGACTGGTCTTTCTGTTCCTGATTTTTATCCTGTTTAGGGGACTCCTGTTGTGAGTCAGATTTTGACTCGGATTCGGAATTTTCAGACTTATCCTGGTTCTTCCCGGTATCGTTCTGTTGTTCCTGATCCTGCTGTTGACTGTCACCGCCGGACTCTTTGTCAGATTGAGAATTCTGTTTATTACCGGACTGATCCTGTTGCTGGTTCTGTTGTGAATCTTTCTGTTGAGACTGATTGCTTTGATCCTGCTGGTCCTGAGAGTTCTGTCTGGACTGCTGTTTTTGCTGTTCCAGGAGTTTTTTCAGGTACTCAAGATTCTTTTTAGCATCCTTTAGTTCTGGGTTTTGTTTTAAGGCATGCTCATAAGCCTTAATGGCGTCCGGGAACTTCTGCAGATTGGCCAGGGAATTACCCTTATTGTATAAGGCATCAGCGCTGTCAAACTGGCTGTATTGCTGTAAGGCCTGTTCATATTTACTGGCACGATAATAAGCAGAGGCCTTCCAGAGCGGATCTTTAAAGGTTTCTGCCGCCTGTTGATAGTTCTGTGCCTTAAAACTTTTATCGGCCTGCTGATCCGGAGTCAGCCAGAGATCATTCCAGTTAAAACCGGACTTGCCGGGGTGCTGAGCAGAAGCTGTTTTAGCAGCAGTTTCAGATAAAGGTTCTGCCATAAGCGGAGTACTGTAAAAGGCCGGCAACAGCAAGGATGAAAGCAGTAAGGAACCCACTAATAGACTGAGTACACCCTTACGAAACATAAATAAGGCCAATGGTATAACCAGCAGTGTGACATAAGCCCCGGCATCAATCCATTGCTCCAGTTCTTCATCCTGCTGTTTAACTTTATCCTTATTAATAAACTTCTGTTCCAGAATCTCCTTAAAGTCACTGTCATCCAGTGACAGGCGATGATAAAAACCACCTCCAGCCTGAGCAATGGCCTTTAAAGGCTGTTCTTCCAGTTTACTTAAAATAACCTGGCCGGAGCGATCCTTGATAAAACCTCCCTGACCGGGAATGGGGATAGGGGAGCCGGCCTGAGTGCCGATACCGATAACAGAGGTATGATAGCCCTGTTGTTCAAGTTGTTTAACCAGTTGTTTCATTTTCTGCTGTTCAGAAGCATCAATACCATCGGTAAATAATAAAATATCCCCCCGGCTGTAACCGGCATTTACTAAAAGTTCTTTAGCAGTTTTTATCGCATCTGCAGCATGTGAGCCGGACAGAGGCATAATGGAAGAGTCTAGAGCCGGCAGCAGGGAAATAATGGTCTTGTTATCAATGGTTAAGGGACTAACCGTATGGGCATCACCGGCATAGGCCACCAGGGCGGTCTGTCCTTCTTTTTTCTGTTTTAAAATATCAATAATTTTAAGCTTGGCTCTTTCCAGACGAGAGGGTTTAACATCCCTGGCATTCATGGACAGGGACAGATCAAGCACAATAACCAGAGCGGAATCTTTCTGGAAGATTGGTTGAACCTTTTTCTGCCAGCTGGGACCGGCCAGGGCGATAATGGTTATTAGAAACATTAAAGGTACCAGCCATATCAACAGGCGTGAAGCAGAACCAACGGCTTCTCTGGTACGGGTTAGCTGAAAGTTCAGCAGGGCTGGATCACAGACTTTCTCCCAGCCGATACTCTGTCTGGAACGATGATAAAACAGGATCAGTATAATAGCTACTACAGGGACAGCCAGCAGCCACTCAGATCGTAAAAAATGAAAATCGGCTAACATTATTGACCTCCCTTCTGACTATAAAAGGGCTGATAAAACTGGCGCAGTAAATATACAATAACGGCCAGTACAAAGGCCAGGCTCAGCGGCAGATGAAACAGGGATTTAGTCGGACGATAAGTCAGGTTATCGGATTCAACCGGTTCTAGTTGATCCAGGGTCTGGTAAATTTTCTGTAGTTCTCGGGTGTCTCTGGCACGAAAATACTGGCCGCCGGTAATGCGGGCAATTTCCTTTAGGGTTTTTTCATCCAGATCTCTGGATTGATTAACCCGCTGCCGGCCAAAAAAGGAGCGCATGATCATTTCATCAGCACCAAAGCCAATGGTATAAATTTTAATACCAATCTGTTTGGCAAGTTTTGCAGCGGTTAAAGGCGCAATTCCGGCGTTATTTGAACCGTCAGTGAGCAGGATTAATACCCTGGATTCGCTTTGAGAAGCGGGCAAATCCTTCAGACGTTTAACGGCCAGACCAATGGCATCACCAATTGCCGTGGCTCGTTGTCCGGCCATGCCGATAAAAGATTCGAGCAGCATACGTTCAATAGTTTTACGGTCAAAAGTTAAAGGGGTCTGCAGATAAGCATGATCGCCAAATAGAATCAGTCCGATCCGATCGCCTTTGCGCTGCTTAATAAAAGGCAGCAGAACGGCTTTTACTGCAGTCAGTCTGTCCACCGCATCCTGGGCAAAAAACATATCGGTCTGTTCCATACTGCCGGAAATATCCACCGCCAGCATTAAATCACGGCCGCTGACAGGAATGGATATGGCTTCTCCGGACCATTTGGGCTGGGCACTGGCGGTGATCAATAATATCCAGGCCAGTAAAGCCAGTATCAGTGTCGGGGAAAAACGGGCTTTACCGGCCGATTGTGTCTGGCGGCTAAGCTGATTTATTTTATCGTAAAACGGAACCTTTAATGCTTTTGACTGAGTACTGGCTAAGGGTTTGCTGAACCAGTAAACCAGCAGAGGTAAGGGCAGAAGCAGGAACATCCAGGGCCAGTCAAAACTATACATGCTGGCCTCCGTAAGCTTTCTGTGAGCTCAGCTTTTGTTGTAAGGTTCTGTCCAGCAAAGATTTTATGGCAGCAAATAACTGTTCCAGTAATTGGGTATCAATGACTTTGTCCGGTGCCTGATAGGGCGCTTCAAGCAATAATTCTTTAAACCGGCTGGAAAAGTCCTCTGTCCCGGATAGCTGATTCAACAGTTTCAGCCACTGTTCATCAGTCAGCGAAGCGACCTGTTCCCGCTGGTAAACGGACAGGGCAAAACGACGTAGAAAAACCGACAGGGCTTCTATGCTCTGATGGGCATTGTTGTGTTCTCTGAATTGCTGTTCAAGGCTTTCCAGTTCTTTTTGTGCTTCAGTTTTCAGGCGTTTTAAACGACGGCTTTTCAGCACGGCCGGATCCCGGTCATGCTGTTTTTTCCATAACCAGATGGCGATAAGCAGAATGACCAGTACCCCGAGGCTGAACCACCAGCCCGGTGCAATGGGCCAGAAACTGACAGCTTGTGGTAAATGAATATCGGCCAGTTGTGCCGGATCAAAACCGTTTCCCGGTGCGGCTGGTGTCATAACTGGATTATTGGGCGTAACAGGCATTAATGGCGACTCCTGGCAATTCTGCGAGTAGTAGTGTCTCTGCCCAAGGCGGCAATAAAGCATTCCGGCACTTTGTCGTAAGTAGCCAGTTTAATCAGATTACTCTGGTTGTGTATACAGAACTGTTCTATTTCCTGCTCCTTATGGCTGAAGGATTGATGAAAGGCCTGGCGCAGGGATGGATCGCCGGTATTAATTTGCTGGTAATGTTCACCGTCACTGATGGCATAGCGGCCAGCCGGGGGCAGCTCGGCTTCAATGGGATCATAAATATGCGCCATTAATAAATCATTGTGACGGGCGATATGTCGAATGTGTTTTAAAGCGGTTTCCGTAGTATTCATAAAGTCACTGGCAAATAATACAATACTGCCGGGATGAATGAGTTTCTGTAACCGGGCAAATAAAAATTCACGGTTAAAATTGATATTGTGGTTATTGCTTACACCGGGAGCTTCATTATTGAAACTGTCCGTTTCTGATACTTTATTTTCTAGGGGCGCATTATGAAAATCAGTCAGCATTTTCAGATAACGTAATACCCCCTGATGACCACCCATGGGACGCATTTCCCGATGATCAGAATCATTAAATACCACACCGCCAATACGATTATGATTATCGGCTCCGGCCCAGGCAAATAGAGCTGCGGCCTTGGCTGCCGTCACTGATTTAAGACAATGGCGGGTACCAAAATACATACTGTGGCTGAGATCAACTACAATAAAGACCGGACGTTCCCGCTCTTCCTTAAAAACCTTTGTGTGTACTCGGTCAGTGCGGGCGGTGACATTCCAGTCGATATTGCGTATATCATCGCCGGGCTGATAAGGGCGTATCTCATCAAAATTCAGACCTCGTCCCTTAAAAGGGGACATGTATTGACCGGCCAGGGCAGAAAAGGCCTTGCGCTGTGATCCCAGGGCAATCTGGGATGAATGAAAACGCAGGTGAATCAAACCCTGCAGATCCACATGGGTTGCCCGGTTTTCGGATCCTTCCTGAGCAATACCGGAGGCACGAGTCATGCCCTCGGTACTGGCGGAATGATCCTGTGTATTAAAAAGTGTTTGCCAGAAACTCATATTGACCCGCCTTTAGGGAACTGCAATATAGCCCAGTAATTTACTGATAAAATAATCCGGGTCAATGCCGTTTGCTTCGGCTTCAAAGGATAATAAAATCCGGTGCCGGAAAATATCGGCTACTACGGCCTGTATATCTGACGGTGCAACATAGTCCTTACCGGATAACCAGGCATGTGCCCTGGCACATCGGTCCAGTGCAATAGTTGCTCTAGGGCTAACGCCATAGTTTACCCAGTTGGCAAGTGTCTCATCATAAGGTTTCAGATTTCTGGTTGCCAGAATAATTTTAAGCAGATAGTCTTCCACCTCTGGACTCATATGAATATTTAATATTTCATGACGGGCGGCAAACAGTACTTGCTGGGAAATAACAAATTTATCCTCATCAGTATTTTTGCTGCCTGAGGTGTTAACGAGATACTGCTGAGCTTCCTGACGGTTCAGAGCCAGAATGGATTTTTCAGCATTTTGTTCCGGATAGTTAATGCGGATATGCATTAAAAAACGATCCAGCTGTGCTTCCGGCAGAGGATAAGTGCCTTCCTGTTCAATAGGGTTCTGGGTAGCCATCACCATAAACAGTTTGGGCAGGGGATAGGTCTTTCTACCAATGGTGATCTGTTTTTCTGCCATAGCCTCCAGCAGTGCGGACTGAACTTTAGCTGGTGCGCGGTTAATTTCATCGGCCAGTAACAGGTTGTGAAATAAAGGCCCCTGCTGAAAGTGGAAGCTGCCGTCCTGGGGGCGGTAAATTTCCGTACCGGTTAAATCCGCAGGCAAGAGATCCGGGGTAAACTGTACCCGATGGAAATCAGCCTCAATTAAATCGCCGAGTTCTTTAATGGCTCTGGTTTTGGCCAGTCCCGGTGCTCCTTCGACCAGTAAATGTCCGTCGGCAAGCAGGGCAATAAACAGTTTATTGACCAGGGCATCCTGGCCAATAATTTTTTTTCTTAAGCAATCTTTAGCTTGTGTGATCTGCTGAAATAGACTCATAGTGTTTTATTGTTCATCTCTAAAATATTGAATTGATATCCTTATATTTCCATTTCAAGGGAACAGGATATGTCTGTTAATTTTGGTATAAAAAGGTAAAAAACAAGTATAAGGGTAATATTAGTCTCTATCTTCACCTTTCTGCAGGAGCGAAGCAGGGAGAAGAAGACAGGGACTAATTTGCTGTTATAGACAGAATTGAATTTTAAAAGTTCAGTGCTGTACTTATGAATGCTTTTTTATGCCAGATTTCTGGCGGTATTAACAATTTTTTTACGTTGAAACAGCAGCTGCCAGCGGCTGCCACCCAGCTGATGCCAGAGTACCGCAGAACGAATGGCAGATAATAAGAGTGTACGGATTTTATTGGTATTGTCGGTATTATTAAGAACTGTTGGCTCACCGGAGACCATAATACGGGGACTTAACTTGCTGATAGTGTCGGTGTACAGACCGCCCAAGCTGGCATAAATATTAGCATGGTCAATGCCGAAATGTTCTATCTGTGCCCGGGTTTTTTCAATGCCTTGGCTCAGCTCATTGAGCATGGCCGGATTTTTAAGCAGTTTGCCGGCTAGGAACAGAACAGAAATACTGTAGCGGGTTAGATCGGCACTGCGCTTTTTGCTGTCACCGCTTAACTGCTGAACAATAAGCTGCAGTCCTTCGCGTATCCCTAGCAGTCCGTCAAAGACTTCCAGAGCATTATCCGGTTCGGTATTTATAATGGCTTTAACTGCGATATTAAGATAAAAACGATCAATCTGACCGCTATTGGCCAGTTGCTGTACTTGGTGGCAGTTCTGAAAAATACCGGCCAGAGCAAGAGTGCGTTGTTCCAGATTGCTGAGTTGTTCGTTTGTCAAAGCTAAAACCTGTTATGAATGACTGTCAGTTGATTGTAAAAAGTGCTGTAAATAGTCTTTGTAATTTTTGGTTAATTTATTACCCCACCGCCCAGGCAGATTTCGCCATCGTAAAAAACCACTGACTGGCCGGGGGTTACTGCAAATTGCGGTGAGTCGAATTCTACCATACATTGACTGTTCTGAGCGGACGTTTCAATGGTGGTAATAACACAATCCTGATCGGTCTGACGATAACGGGTCTTGGCTTTGCAGCGAAATGGGGTTTGTGGTGGTTGACCGCTGACCCAGTGTAAATCTGATGCCGTCAGGTTTTGACTGTATAGCAGGGGGTGATCTTTTCCCTGTACTACAATTAAGTGGTTATTCTGTAAATCCTTCTGTGCAGCAAACCAGGGGGCGCTGTTCTGATTGTCCGTTTTGTCGGAAGTACGCCGACCGCCAATACCCAGACCTTTACGCTGTCCCAGAGTATGATACATCAGTCCTTTATGCCGACCCACGACTTCACCTTCAGGTGTGACCATATCGCCGGGCTGAGCCGGCAGGTAACGGCTGAGAAACTGGTTAAAGTCCCGTTCACCAATAAAACAGATCCCGGTAGAGTCTTTTTTATCCCAGGTGGCTAGTTGACGGGTTTCTGCAAGATGGCGAACCTGAGGCTTTTCCAGTTCACCGACCGGAAACAGGGTTTTAGACAGTGGATACTGGCCAAGAGTATAGAGAAAATAGCTTTGATCCTTATTATTGTCCTTACCTTTCAGTAAATAGAACTGACCTTGTTCTTCTTTGACCCTGGCATAATGGCCGGTGGCTATTTTTTCTGCGCCCTGAGCCAGGGCATAGTCCAGAAAAACCTTAAATTTAATTTCTTTATTGCATAATATATCGGGGTTGGGTGTGCGTCCGGCTTTATATTCAGCCAGAAAATACGCAAACACATTATCCCAGTATTCCGGTGCAAAATTTACCCCGTGAAAAGGAATATCCAGCTCGGCTGCAATACTTTGGGCATCGGCAAAATCTTCTTCTGCCGGGCAATAGCCCTCATTGTCATCCTCATTCCAGTTTTTCATAAATACAGCGTATACGTCATAACCCTGCTGTTTGAGCAATAAGGCAGCAACGGATGAATCCACGCCGCCGGACAGGCCGACAATAACCGGTGTATCTGTCTTTGTTAGTTTCTGGTTCTGCTTCATAGTTCAGGTTCTGTCCTGTGGTTCCCAGCCGTCACGCCAGAGTTTCAGGGGAATAATATGGGGCGGTTTGCCGTTATCTTCAAACCAGGAATCCACAGCATATTCACGTTCGAGGTGTCTAATTTCCCACATGACGGCTGAGCTGTGTGGCCAGCCGAAAATAAAAAAACCACAGGTCACATGATCCATGGGTTCATACCAGTGTAATAAACCGTGTTTTTTTAAAATCATTAAATAGTTCAACCTGAATAATACCGTTTTAAGCCTGACATCAAGCCAGGTTTAAAGCAGCTGATTGCCCCGGTTTGATAAAAGCCCCCATCAAACCGGAAATAATTTTGAGCCACAAAAGCCGGAGCTTATTGAGGATCTTTCTTAAGTTATGACCAGCGGCTACCATAACCACATTAATGGCATCACCGACTGCACCTTTGAGG